>JBAZZO010000006.1 GCA_041658765.1 Coriobacteriia bacterium
CGCTGGGCATCCCCATCGCGGCCTTCGGGCTGCTGCGCCCCGAGATAGCCGGAGCGGCGATGGCGCTCTCGAGCGTCAGCGTCGTGAGCAGCTCGCTGCTGCTGCGCCGCTTCAAGCCGAGCATGGTCAAGGCCGCGTAGGCGACCAGGAAAGGATGACTCCCATGAGACGGATACTCGGGATCGCGGCGACCGCTTTCGGCGTGCTCGCCATCCTCGCGATGACCGGCTACACGTTCGCGAACGCGGGCGACGCCGGCAAGATGTCAGGCGTGATCGTAGATAAGAAGAACGCCGCGATCGAGGTCATGGACCAGCCCGGAGCGAAGGGCTCCATCACGGTCGCGCGCGTGCTCGCCCCCGGACGCTCCTGGATCGCCGTGCACCTCGACGAGGGCGGCAAGCCCGGCAAGCGCGTCGGCCTACTCGAGATCGGTGAGGGCGAGAGCCGCGACGTCAAGGTCGAGATCGACGACGTGAAGCTCAGCGACAAGCTCATCGTCGCGCTCCACGCCGATCGTGGCGTCGCCGGAGAGTTCGAGTTCGCCATGGACGACTTCGCCCTCAGCCCCGACAAGCCCTACTTCGTCGACGGCATGGAGCTCGCCATGGAGGCGAGCGTCGCCGAGAAGCCGTTCGGCGTCACGGCAGCCGAAGGGGAGGCGGCCATCGAGGTCGCCGACCAGCCCGGGGCCGCCGGCTCGATCGCGGTAGCCCGCGCGCTAGCGCCGACCGGCGCCTGGATCGTCGTGCACCTCGACGACGGCGGCAAGCCCGGCAAGCGCGCCGGCTTCCAGCGGATACCCGCCGGAGACAACGCGGACGTGGTCGTGAGCCTCGACCCGACCGTCACACTCACCGACAGGCTCTTCGTCGCCATCCACGCCGATCGTGGCGTCGCCGGCGAGCTCGAGTTCGACATGATGGACAAGTACAACAGCCCCGACCAGCCGTTCTTCGTGGACGGAGAGGAAGTGGCGACCGCTGCTCGCGTGAGGTAGCACCCCTCCCCGGCGCCCCCGCCGTCCCCCCGGCGGGGGCGCCCCCCCTACACAGAGGAGTCCCGATGAGGAAGGTCCGGCCGAGTCTCCCGGCGTCGCTCGCGATCGCCGCCCTGATCGTTCTCGCCCTCGCGCTGTCCGGATGCGCGCGGGCCGCCGCGACCGGCGCCCCCGGGCCCCAGGTCGCGCCGCCGACCGTCAAGCTGCTCGAGCCGCCGGCCGGGGCCGAGGTCCCCGCCGGCGAGGTCGCGGTGGCTGTCGAGACCTCCGGCCTGAAGTTCGTCATGCCCAGCAACACGGTCGTCCCCGGGGAAGGGCACGTCCACTTCACTCTCGACGACGAACCGTTCGAGATGAGCACCTCGCCCGAGTACGTGCTGAAGGACGTCGCTCCCGGGTCGCACCGCCTCAAGGCGGAGCTCGTGCAGAACGACACGAAGCCTTTCGATCCCCCCGTGAAGCAGGAGATCGAGTTCACCGCGAAGTAAGGGGTCGCCATGCGCTCTCTCGACAACACCGGACTCACGAGACGACAAGTGGGTACGCGACTTGCCGCCGCACTGCTCGTAGCGGGCGCACTGCTCGCTCCTGCGCTCGCCCCCCAGCCCGCCGCCGCGCTCGTGACGTCCGGCGTCCAGAGTTTCCGCATCCGCATCGGCTGGTTCGGATACGAGCCCAGCAAGATAGTGGCCGCCGCCGGGCGGCCGATCGTGCTGTACGTGGGAAGAGGATTCGGGTGCGCCGGGGGGTTCATAATGCCCCGGCTGCGGGTCGAGAGGAACAACACCAGGGGGGCCATCACGGTCCGGCTAGGGAGCCTGCGGCCCGGGCGCTACATCTACAGCTGCGGCATGGGGATGATCACCGGCACGCTCGTCGTGAGGTAGGTCAGGCGCTCGCCGCCGCGTGAAGCGCGACACGGAGGTCGTCGAGCAGGTCGCCGACGTCCTCGATCCCCACGGAGAGCCGCACGAGCCCGCCCGAGATGCCCCGCCTCTCGCGGTCGGCCTCGGGGAGCGAGACGTGCGTCATCGAGGCCGGGTGGCACGCGAGCGACTCCACGCCGCCGAGGCTCTCGGCGAGCGAGAAGACCCGCAGGGCGCGCAAGAACCGGTCGGCCGCCGGCAGGCCGCCGCGCAGCCGCGCCGAGACCATTCCGCCGAACCCCGACATCTGCCGCTGTGCGAGTTCGTGCCCGGGATGGGATGGAAGCCCCGGATAGTACACCGTCTCGACCTGCGGGCTCGTCGCGAGCATCGCCGCCACCGCGTGCGCGTTCGTCTCGTGCTCGCGCATACGCACGGCGAGCGTCTTGATGCCGCGCAGCGTCAGCCAAGCGTCGAAGATACCGGGCACCGACCCGGCTGCGTTCTGGTAGAAGCGGATGCGTTCGTGCAGGGAGGCGTCGTGCGTGACGACCGCACCGCCTACCGCGTCCGAATGCCCGCCGAGGTACTTCGTCGTGCTGTGCACGACCAGGTCGGCGCCGAGGTCGAGCGGGCGCTGCAGGAACGGCGTCGCGAACGTGTTGTCCACGACGAGCATCGCCTCGTGCGCGTGCGCGAGATCCGCGGCCGCCGCGATGTCGGTGAGGTGCAGAAGGGGGTTGCTAGGGGTCTCGATCCACAGCATGCGCGTGGTGGGGCGGACGGCGGCCTCGAGAGCGCCCGCGTCCGTGCCGTCGACGTAGGTCGTCTCGATGCCGAGCGGGACGAAGACTCGCTCGAGGAGCCGGACCGTGCCACCGTAAAGGTCCTCGTTCGCGACGATGTGGTCGCCGGGGGCGAGCAGCGACAGCACCGCGGTCTCGGCCGCCAGCCCCGAGGCGAACGCGGAGCCGTACGGCGCTTCCTCGAGCGCGGCGAGGCAGGTCTCGAGGGCGGTCCTCGTCGGGTTCCCCGAGCGCGAGTACTCGTATCCCAGGTGTTCTCCGGGGCCCGACTGCGTGAAGGTCGACGTCTGGTAGAGGGGGACGATCGTCGCCCCCGTGGCCGCGTCGGCGGATTGACCGGCGTGGATGGCGCGCGTCGAGAACCTCACGCGGGCACCTTCTTCCGGCCGGGATGCTGCGAGAGGTAACCGACGAGGTCGCTTCGTGAGAGGAAGCCCAACGCCATGCCCTCGCGGGTGACCACGACCCCGCCGTGGCTGCCGAGCAGCTTGCGGTAGACCTCCTCGGTACCATCCCCCTCGTCCACCTGCGGCATGGGACGGCCCATGACCTCGTCGACGGTGGCCGCACGCAGGTCCGCGTCGTCGTGGAGGCGCCGCAGGAGGGTGACCTCGTCGAGCGACCCGATGACCCGGCCGTTCGACGTGACCGGGAGCTGTGAGATCGCGTAGGAATCCATGAGGCGCGCCGCATCGGCCGCGCGCATCCGCGGACTCGCGGTCACGAGCGGCTGCATCCGCTTCGCGCGCAGGAGGTCGCCCGCGGTCTCGGGCGCGTCTCCATCAAGGAACCCGTTGTCGCTCATCCAGGAGTCGGAGAACTGCTTCGACAGGTAGTTGCGGCCGGTGTCGGGAAGGAGGACGACGACGGTGGCCCCCCGGGGCAGGTCGCGCGCGACGGTCAGCGCGGCGTGGAGCGCGGTGCCGGACGAGCCGCCGACGAGGATGCCCTCCTCGCGGGCGAGACGACGTGCGGCCGCGAACGACTCGGCGTCCGAGACCCGGACGTAGCCGTCGACGATGTCGGCGTCGAACGTCTTCGGGATGAAGTCCTCGCCGATGCCCTCCACCTTCCAGGAGCCGGGCGTGCCGCCCGAGAGTATCGAGCCTTCGGGATCCGCGACGATGACCTTCACCGAGGGGTCGCGCTCCTTGAGGTAGCGTCCGACCCCGGAGACCGTTCCGCCCGTGCCGACCCCGGCGACGAACACGTCGATGCGTCCGCCCGCGTCCTCCCAGATCTCGGGGCCCGTCGTCTCGTAGTGGGCGGTGGGGTTCGCCGCGTTCCCGAACTGGTCGGGCCGCCAGGCCCCGGCGATCTCGTGCGCGAGCCGATCGGCGAGCCGGTTGTAGTTCTCCGGCGAGTCCGGGGGGACGTCCGTCGCCGTGATGACGACCTCGGCGCCGTAGGAGCGCAGCAGCGCCGCCTTATCCGGGCTCATCTTGTCGGGGATCACGAAGAGGCAGCGGTAGCCGCGCACGGCGGCGACCATCGCGAGGCCGACCCCGGTGTTGCCGGCGGTGGCCTCGATGATCGTCCCGCCCGGCTTCAGCACGCCGCTCGCCTCGGCCTCCAAGACCATGGCGAGCGCGATGCGGTCCTTCGAGCTGCCGCCGGGGTTGAGGCACTCGAGCTTGCCGAGGATCGTGACGCCGAGTCCGGCGGAGATACCGGGCAGCTCGACGAGGGGCGTGCGTCCGAAGGCTTCGAGGATGGATGCGTAGCGAGCCATGGCGACCTCCCGCGGTCTGCGCGTCCGCGGAGGCGGGCGCGACCGATGCTGACCTCACCAGCATGCGAGCGCCGGGGGATGAGCCGCAATGGCTAGCAACGCAGTATGTCTATGCGAAAAGTGAGAAACGCACTCGGCCCGTGCGTTAGGCAGTCCCTCGCTCGACGACGGCGAGGACGGTGTCGGCCCTCAGATTCGGCGCGAGACGCACGGCGTGAAGACTCCCTCCGCGCGAGACGAGGGGCAGTTCCTGCTCGACGACGCCGCCGCTGTCGGCGACGAAGTCGCGGAAGTCCTTGAGCGTGGTGTGGTGGATGTTCGGCGTCTCGTACCACGCGTACGGGATCGAGCGCGAGACCGGCATGCGTCCGCGCAGCGCGAGGTGCGCGCGTATCCGCCAGTGAGCGAAGTTCGGGAATGAGACGACCCCGCGCGTCCCCACCCGCAGCATCTCGCGGACGACGAGATCCGGGCGGCGCACGACCTGCAGCGTCTGCGAGAGGACGACGACGTCGAAAGAGTCGTCCGGGAACCCGGCGAGGCCGGCGTCGAGGTCGGCCTGCACGACGGGGACGTCACGGCCCACGCAGGCGATGATGCCGTCGAGGTCGAGCTCGACGCCGCGCACGATCGCCCCTCGCTCGCTGCGCAGCAGCTCGAGCAGCGACCCGTCCCCGCACCCGAGGTCCAGCACGCGGGCGCCCCGCGGGACGAGGGAGGCGATGAGCCGGAAGTCGTTGCGCAGCAACTCGGCGGCGGTCACGCGGCGTCCTCTCCCCTCAGGATGTCGCGGCACGCGGTCGCGGCGTTGGCGAGGAAGGGCCGGATCAGCGCGGACTGTCGCTCGACCTCGAGAAGGAAGGCGTCGTGTCCGTACCCGCTCTGGATCTCGGCGACGGTCACGTACGCCCCGTTCGCGAGCAGCGCGTCGGCGAGCTCGCGTGCCTGGTACGTCGGGAAGAGCCAGTCGCTGCTGAACGATAGGACGAGGAATCGCGCGTCGACACCGGAGAGGGCCTCAGCGAGCGAAGGAGCGTCGCCCGTGAGGTCGAAGTAGTCCATCGCCTTCGTCATATGGAGGTAGGTGTTCGCGTCGAAGCGCTCGATGAAGCGGCGTCCCTGGTGCTCGAGGTACGTCTCCACCTCGAACTCGTGGACGAAGTCGTAGGCGTAGCCCGCGCCGTCGGCCAAGCGGCGCCCGAACTTCGAGCCCATGGACTCGTCGGAGAGGTATGTGATGTGGCCGACCATCCTGGCGATCGCGAGTCCCGAGTCGGGTTGCTCCTCGCGGTCGAAGTAGTCGCCGCCCGCGAAGGCCGGGTCCTCGAGGATCGCCCGGCGCCCCACCTCGTTGAAGGCGATCGCCTGCGCGGTGATGCGTGGCGTGGTGGCGTCGGCGACGCATGCGGTCACGCGCTCGGGATAGCGCTTCACCCAGGCCAGCGCCTGCATGCCGCCCATCGAGCCGCCCACGACCGCGGCGAGACGCCGCACGCCGAGCGCGTCGAGAAGGCGCGCCTGGACGTCGACCATGTCCTCGATCGTGACGAGCGGGAAGCGCGCGCCGTACGGGCGTCCGTCGGCGGGGTCTGTCGACGCGGGACCGGTCGTGCCGCTGCAGCCGCCGAGCAGGTTCGAGCAGACGACGAAGAACCGGTCGGTGTCGATCGCGCGGCCCGGGCCGACCATCGGCTCCCACCAGCCCGTCCGCTCGCTCTCGCCGCTCGTGACGTGCGAGTCGCCCGACAGCGCGTGGCAGACGAGGACGGCGTTCGACGCGTCGGCGTCGAGACGGCCGAACGTCTCGTACGCGACGACGACCTCCTCGAGACGCCGTCCCGAGGCGAGGTCGATCCCGCCGGTGAGGGTGAGGAGCCGGGCGCCCTCCGGCGGGGCGCCCGGGACCGTGCCGCCCATCGTCAGACCTGCGCGAGCGCGCGATCGAGGTCGGCGATGATGTCGCCGATGTCCTCGATCCCCACCGAGAGGCGCACGAAGTCCGGGCCGATGCCGGCGCGCACGAGTTCTTCTTCAGAGAGCTGGGAGTGTGTCGTGGACGCGGGATGGATGATGAGCGACTTGGCGTCGCCGACGTTGGCGAGGTGGCTGAAGAGCTCGACCGAATCGATGAGCTTGCGGCCTGCCGCCGATCCGCCCTTCACGCCGAAGACGACGACCCCGCCATACCCGTTCTCGAGATAGCGGTCGGCGTTCGCCTTCGTGGGATGGTCGTCGAGGCCGGGGTAGGAGACCCACGAGACCTTCGGGTGGGAGGCGAGGTGCCGCGCGACGGCGAGCGCGTTGTCGCTGTGGCGCTGGACGCGAAGGGAGAGCGTCTCGATGCCGAGCAGGAACTGCTGCGCGTTGAACGGCGAGAGCGACGCGCCGAGGTCGCGCAGGAGCTGTACGCGCGAGCGGATGGCGAACGCCACGTTGCCCAGGCCGGGGAAGTCGCCGAAGACGTCCCAGTACTTGAGCCCGTGGTAGCTCGGGTCCTCCTCGGTGAACTGCGGGAAGCGCCCGTTGCCCCAGTCGAAGTTCCCGCCGTCGATGATGGCGCCGCCGATGGAGGTGCCGTGGCCGCCGAGCCACTTGGTGAGCGACTCGATCACGATCGCGGCGCCGTGCTCGAACGGCCGCGTGAGGTAGGGCGTCGCGAAGGTGTTGTCGACGACGAGCGGCACGCCGAGCGCGCGGCCCGCGGCGGCGAGCGCGGCGAGGTCGGGCACGTCGAGGCGCGGGTTACCGATGGTCTCGATGAACCACGCCTTGGTGGTGTCGTCGGTGGCCGCCGCGAAACCGGCGGTGTCGGTCGGCTCGACGAAGCGCACGGTGATGCCGAGCCGCTTGAACGTGTGCAGGAAGATGTTCCACGTCCCGCCGTAGAGCGAGGTCGAGCTGACGATGGAGTCGCCCGAGCCGGCGAGGTTGAGCAGCGCCAGGACCTCGGCGGCGTGCCCGGAGGAGACGGCGAGCGCGGCGCTGCCGCCGTGGAGTGCGGCGAGCCGCTGCTCGAGGACGTCGTTCGTCGGGTTCATGATCCGCGAGTAGATGTTGCCGAAGGCGCGCAGGCCGAAGAGGTCGGCGGCGTGCTCGGTGTCTTTGAACTGGTACGCGACCGTCTGGTAGATGGGGACGGCGCGCGAGCCCGTGGTCGGGTCTGGGGAGGCCCCGCCGTGGACGGCGAGGGTGTCGAACCTGGGTGTGGCCGAGTCGCTCATGGTGTTCTCGCTTTCCGCTCAGTGGAGGATGGGATGAAGCTGGATCCGCCCGAGTCCGACGCATGCGCCGAAAGACCCGGGCTGGGCCATCATCATGTCCATCGCCATCGTACAAGCGGTGCGAGATGTCATGGGGCTCGGTCTCACCTCCTCGGTGCCGTTCGGGGGGCGTTCTCGCCCCGGAGTGGTGCGATACATAATAAGGAGGTGCCGGGGTCGCGTCTACGGGTTCCAGCGCACCTTACCCGTGCGGGATCGAGTCCCTGCTGGTGAGAGCATCCTCATCGTCCGCTCACGGAAGTCTCATGTGGAAGCCTGAGGCTACATAGAAGTAGGCGTAGTAGGCGGCGGGTCTCTCCTCGCCGTAATGGATCCGGTTTCCCGATGTTGCCGAGTGGTATAGAAGCCACGAGGGATATGCGCGGAGGGGACCGGTTCCAGGTTTCCCAGAAGATGGGACGTCCGTGCTTGTCGCCATCGGAATAGTAGTGCTAGGGTGTCACAAGGTCCGACATGCGTCGGGCTCTTTGCCGTTCGCTTTTGAGCAGGGGACAGCGGCGAAGTGTGGCATATCCCGGGAGGGTATTCCTTCCCGACCATGCCAAGGAGGTGGGGCCTGAAGGACAGCTGAGCGTGTTCGGCCGTGCGTACGCGTTCGTTGTCTAGGCGAACCAAGCTCCAAGGCATGGCGGCTCGCGAACCGGTTCGATCATCGACACATTGAACAGATGAGAGCCGGCATCGCGAGCAGAACGAGTCACAGTAGGCTCTAGATATGAACAGGGAGGGATAGTGTATGAGCAGTCATTTTGGGAAGAGTCGGCTCCGCAAGAGCATCTCTAGCGTGCTCTCGGTAGCCATGGTGTTGTCGCTTGTCATCCTGCCGGTCACGCCGACCGTCGCCGCAACCGCGGCGACTGGTGGTCCTACCGTGACTTCCGGCGGGACCAACCTCTCGTCCGTCGTCTCTACGACGACCTCGAGTAACGGCATCAACGGCACCCACAGGCTCGACGTCACCGGCACCATCGCCACGCAGAGCGAGTTGCGTGGCGCACGTTACGTGCAGGGCGGCGACTTGATCGCGGATATGAATGTGACGAACACGATCATCGCGATTCAGACGACCGATACCGCCGGATACTCTACGATCACCACGATCACGGGTCTCCTGTCCACGGCGACCGTCAACGTCGTCATCGCCGCGATCAACTCGCAGGTGACATCGGTCACGGCCAGTATTAGAGGCCAGTACATCTACATCACGGCCAAGAAGGTCGGGGACTACGGCATCGGCGTATTGGGCATCAGCGGTATCGCCACTCCGGCAGCCGAAGGAACCCGCTCGCTGGCCGCGAAGCTGTTCAGCCTCGGGCCGAATGACATCTACTACTACGGTGCTCCCTATATCACGGGGACGAACACCGCTTACGGCACGGCGTACGGCACCATGCTGGTGCGCGGCGACGACTACGGCGCCTCGCCGTACGGCGGCGCTGTCGCGTTCACGGTCAGCGACAGGTTCGTCGGCTCGACCATGACCTCGTATGCGCCGTTCGCGCAGCCTGTCTCTGGCCACCTGAACGCCAACTTCAGTCCCGCGAGGTTCGAGGCGACCGTCGAAACCGCCACCGGCTTCAAAACGGCCGTGCGGCTCGGCGAGGGCTATGACCTCGTGCTCTACACGGGCAGCGGCAGCACGGGTCTCGGCAAGGGCACCGCGCTCGTGTCGGTCTCCGGCGGCGCACGCGACAACGTCGTGCCGACGAGCTTCGAGGTGTCGGCGGGCCCGGTGGGCACGTCGTTCGTCACGACGCTCGCAGCCGGCGTGGTCGCCACGCAGGTCGTCCTTTCGCTCGACCCGACCGCCGCTGTGCTCGCAGCCACGGACGAGACGCACGTCATCGAAGCCGCGTCGTTCACGGCCCCGACAGGCTTCGTGGTCTCGACGGCAGTCGCGGCTCAGGCGCGGGCGCAGGTCAGCCATGACGACGGCTCCGGAAGCGAGCCCGCCAGCGTCACGGTCAGCGGCCAGGTCATCTCGGTCACCAACTTCTCGATGAACCCCACCGAGTCCCTCTCCGTGACCCTCACGGTCAACGCCCCGACCGCGATGGGCGTCTACACGTGGACCGGCACATACACCAACATGAGCGACACGGCGCGGGCGATGTTCAGCGATCCGAACGTCACCACAGACGGCAACCGTGACATCACGGTGTGGCCGCTCTACGCGGTGTCGTCGATCGCGTTCACGCAGCCTTCCGGGTACTACGGTCGCGCCGGTACGACCATCACGGTCTACGCCCGCGCTTTCGACCGCTACAGCAACCCTGTCGGCAACTACTGGCCGACGCACTTTGTGTACTTCGACGTGCCGGGCTCCTCGCCGGTCGTCCCGACGACGACCGTCAACGCATTCGACACGGCGAGCCAGATGTTGCAGTACACCTACAAGATCCCGTCCACGCCGGGCACGAGCACCATCCGCGCATTCATTGCGGGTGAGGCCACCACGACCGTCAACGTGATCTCCACCGGCGTCGGCGCTCCCGCCGCCATGGTCCTGTCTTCGGCGAAGAACCCGAACCCCGCGCCGACCGGCGCGACGGCGGGTACCGCGATACCGACGACGTTCACGGTCTCGTTCGTGGACGCCAACGGCAGGCCCGCGGGCTTCACGTCCTCCGACCTACCGCCGGTCCGCAACATCAAGATCTTCTACGGCTCGGCCGGCGTCAGCAGCACGGTCGTCAGCCTGTACGGGACCATCGCCACCATGACCTCCTCGGAGATCACCTTCACTCTCAACGGCTATGCCGGTGAGACGTGGAACATGTGGGCGGCGGACTACCAGGTAGGCGCGCTGCCGCAGAGCAACGTCGTAGCGCAAAGCTTCGGCGAGGCCGCAGCGGCTGCCGTGGTCTCGACCGCGATCAGCGTGACGGTCTCCCCGGTGACCCTCGTCGGTTCCTCGACGGCGGGCTACGCGGCGGCAGACGGTCTGCACCCCGTGACTCTCACGGTCCGCGGTGTCGTCGGTCACACGATCTCCGTCGTGGCCAGCAACGCAGTCGGCGGTCTTGACGACTCAGTCCTTCCCGGTAGCCTCTCCGCCTCCTCAGCGGTCGTGGGGACCAGCGGTGTCGTGACCTTCAACGTCCTGTCGACGTTCCCGTCGATGCGGGGCACCACGCGCGCTTGGAAGAACTGGCAGATCTCCGACGAGACCTCCGGTGTCGTCGTCGTTCCACCGCTGCTCGTCCAGACGCACTTCTTCGCGCCGACGCTCAGTTCGCCGCTCGCCGTGGACAAGACCCACGTGCTGGCGAACAACGCCGACGTGGCGCTCTACTCCGCTACGGTCCGCGACCCGATCGCCAGCGCTCCGGTCGTCGGAACGACCATCTGGTTCAACAAGACCGCCGGTTCGGTCGGCACGCTGTCCTCAGCGTCCGCGACCACGAACGCCAGCGGCATCGCTCAGGTCTCGATCAAGTCCGCGGTCTCCGGTAACGCTACCGTCACGGCCCGCGACTTCTCGGGCACGAACGAAGTCACTGCGGCCGTCGTCACGTTCGACGACATCCAGGCCCAGGCTTCGTCGACCGCGGCGATCACCGCGCAGCAGTCGCTTCGCGGCCCGCGGCCGAGCTTCGGCATCAAGCTCGTCGACAGCTCCAACAACCCTGTGACCTTCAACGTAGCGAGCATCGACTCCATCACGGGCACCGACACGGTGAGCGGTATCACGACCTCGGTCGCGGGTAACGTCATCTCCGTCACGTGCACGCTGCCCGGCACGTCCGTTGCCTCCAGCACGCCGGTCCAGCTTGTGATCTCCGGTCGCGCGTGGGTCACGGACGCCCTTGGCTCCTCGAGCCTGAAGAGCTTCCAGGGCATCATCCCCGTGACGATCGTCAACAACGCGACCGCCACCGGTAGCGGCTCGAACCTGGCCGCTGGTGGTACCTTGAGCGGCACCGGGTTCCGCGTGCCGTCTGTCACGGCGACGGAATCCTGCACCGTGTTCCTGAAGTTCGGCACCAGCTGGTTGTCGATCGGCACCGTGATCGTGGGTGCGGACGGCGTCCTGCAGCAGGTCGCCATCGACTGCCGCGGCGTCATCGCCGGCACGTACGACCTGAAGATCGACGGCATCACGTTCACCCAGGGCTTCTCGGTCACCAACGTGCTGTCCACGACCCCGGTGAACCTGACGCTGTACCGCGATCCGATGTCCACGGCGAACGTCGCCCCGGGCACCGCAGTGGTCGTCCGCGGCGCCATCACGAACGGCGTCAACGGCGGGCGTCTGGCGAGGCACATCGTGCTCCAGTCCGCGGCCGTCGGCTCGGACACCTGGACGAACATCGACCAGGTCGACACCAGCTCTGAGGGCATGTACGCCTGGACGGTCCGCCCGACGGTGAGCACGCAGTACCGTGCCCGCTTCGAGGGTGACGCCGGATACGCTGCCGGCAACAGCACCGCTGTCACCATCGGCGTGACGACCGCTCCCGCGGTCACCCGGATCTACGTCAACTCTCCGGATGGCGTTGCGTACGTGCAGCGGCACGGTTACGCCGTCAACGTCAACGGCTGGGTCTCTTCGGCCGCTCCGCGGGTTCGCGTGTACATGTACCGTTACTACAACGGCGCGTACCGTTACGTCCGGTTCTACTATGCGGTGAAGAGCGGCACGAGGTATTCGGCTCGTATCGTCTTCCCGTACGCCGGCAAGTATCGCCTGCGGGCCTACGTGGTGCCTACCGCGACCACGAGCAGGGCCTACTCGATCTACCGGTACTATTCGGTAAGGTAGGCGCTCGCAAGCATCACCGTTCCTGACGAAGGGGCGGGGCCTCGAAAGAGGTCCCGCCCCTTCGGCGTGCGCCGCGCGCGACCATGGTAGAATCGTCGCCGTGACCCCGCCCCCGCCTCTCAGACCCGACGCTGTCGCGCGAGCTCGCGCGGCGCGTGCGGTCCTCTTCGACCTCGACGGCACGCTCATCGACACCGTCGAGCTCATCCTCTCGTCGTTCCGGTACGCGACCAAGCGCGTGCTCGGCGCCGCGCTCCCCGACGAGGCGCTCATGCGCAACGTCGGTGTCCCGCTCGCCCGCCAGATGCGCGAGTTCTCGCCCGAGCACGCGGACGAGCTCCTGCGCGTCTACCGCGAGCACAACGCGGTTCACCACGACGCGATGGTTGGCGAGTACCCGGGCACCAAGGAGGTCCTCGAGGAGCTTCGCTCGCGCGGCCTGCCGATGGGCGTCGTGACGTCGAAGGGGACGACGATGACCCGCCGCGGTCTCGATCTGTTCGGCCTCGGGCGCTTCTTCGAGGTGGTCGTGACCGCCGACGACGTTCAGACGCACAAGCCCGACCCGCACCCGCTGCGCGTCGCGGCCGATCGCCTGGGCATACCGCTCGAGGAGTGCGTCTACCTGGGCGATAGCCCGCACGACATGCTGGCCGCTGTCGCGGGCGGCACGGTCGCCGTGGCGGCGCTGTGGGGCGCTTTCTCGGCCGAGGACGTGCTCGCGCCGGGACCGGACTTCGCCCTCTCGAGCATCCGCGGGCTGCCCGCGCTCCTCGATGGAGATGCGGTAGAGTATTCGACGGCAGAAAGCATCTGACGGGAGGCGCTGGTGTCGAAGCGCGGCAAGATCATCGCGGGGGTCGTCACGCTGTTGGTACTGGTGGCGATAGGAGTGGGCGTCGCCCTCGCGAGCCGGAACATCGGCATCACGGTCACGACGGGGAAGGTCACGAAGGGCGACCTCGCGGTCACCGTCGCGGCTTCGGGGAAGGTCGAGGCCGGGGTCCGCGCCGACATCTACCCGCCGACCGGCGGCACGATCCACGAGGTGCTCGTCGAAGACGGTGCGCCCGTGAAGGCCGGTCAGACGATCGCCGTGATGGACACCGGCCCGCTGGAACTCGCCGTCGACCAGGCGCGGGCGGGGTACAGGGCCGCCGACTCGCAGCTCGACGCGGTGCGCAAGCAGGTGCCGACGACGGTCGACCGCCGCGCAGCCGCCGCGAACACCGCCGTCGCTGCCGACGCCTACCACTCGGCCGCGGACGCCTACACCGCTCTCAAGGACGTCTACGACGCGCTGCCCTCCTCCATGCGGTCCTCGATGGAGGCCACCGTCACGGCCCTGAGGCAGGCGCGCGACCGCTCCCACGCCGCGTACCTCTCCGCGAAGGCCCAGGAAGCGAAACTCTCCGTCGCGGGCGGCGTGAGCGCTCAGCGCTCGGCGGCACGCGCGTCGCGCGACCAGGCCTCCGCGGCGCTGCGGCTCGCCGAGCTCAACCTCGACCGTGCGACGCTGACCGCGCCGATCGCCGGCGTCGTCATCTTCAACGCGATGGGCGTCCCGGGCGCCGACGGGACGACCCCGAAGGCCGGGCCAGGTTCGGCGGTCGGGCCGCAGGCGGCGCCGTTCACCGTCTACCAGCTCGATTCGCTGCGCTTCGACGCTGACGTCGACGAGGTGGACGTGCCCTCGGTCAAGATAGGCATGAAGGGGATCGTCAGGCTCGACGCCTTCTCGAAGGAGACGTTCCCGACGACGGTCTCGCACATCAAGCCGACAGCGACCCAGACGATCACCGGCGGGACGGTCTTCCCCGTCTACCTCGATCTCGCCGACACAGGCAAGGGCATCCTCATCGGGATGAAGGGCGACGCCACGATCGAGCTTCAGAGCATCCCCGACGCCGTGCAGGTGCCGATCGAGGCCGTGCTCGACGAGGGCGGCGTGAGCTACGTCTTCGTCGTCTCGAGTGGCAAGGCGAAGCGCGTCGACGTGAAGGTCGGGACGATGACCGAGATCGCCGCGCAGATACTCTCCGGCGTGAAGCCGGGCGACGAGGTCGTGCTCTCCGGCGGCGGCGTGCTCAAGGACGGCATGCCCGTCCGGACGAAGTAGCGCCATGGCCGACGCAGTCGACGGAGGACGCGAAGTCCTCGCGGTGGAGAACGTCTCGAAGTGCTATCACCTCGAGGGAGTGGATGTCCACGCCCTGCGCGAGGTCGACCTCGTCGTGCGCGAGGGCGAGATGCTCTCCATCATGGGTCCGTCGGGCTCCGGCAAGTCGACGCTCATGCACATCATCGGACTGCTCGACCGGCCCACGACGGGCAACGTGACCGTCGAGGGTGAAGAGGTCAGCCACATGTCGCCGAACGAGCTCGCCACGGTGCGCAACAAGCGCATCGGGTTCGTCTTCCAGTCGTTCAACCTGCTCGCGCGTACGACCGCGGCGGCCAACGTCGAGCTGCCGCTCATCTACGCCGGCGTGCCCGGCCCGCGCCGCGCGAAGCTCGCGCGCGAGGCGCTCGAGCGGGTGGGCCTCGGCGACCGCATTCGCCACGTGCCGAACCAGCTCTCGGGCGGGCAGCAGCAGCGCGTCGCCATCGCCCGCGCGCTCGTGACGAACCCGAGCATCGTCCTCGCCGACGAGCCGACCGGCAACCTCGATTCGGTGTCGGGCGTGGAGGTTATGACGATCCTCCAGGACCTGAACCGGCAGGGTATCACCGTCGTCCTCGTCACGCACGACGCCTACGTCGCGTCTCACGCGTCACGCGTCGTCTCGCTGCGTGACGGGCGCGTC
Source organism: Coriobacteriia bacterium (assembly GCA_041658765.1). NCBI lineage: Bacteria > Bacillati > Actinomycetota > Coriobacteriia > Coriobacteriia bacterium. The sequence continues at coordinate 15,258 of JBAZZO010000006.1, forward strand.
GTCGACGAAGCGGCAGTCGCCGAGCGGATCCTCGCCGGCGGGGAGCCCCAGGCGGTGATCGAGTGAACCTCATGGAGAGCTTCCGCGTCGCGCTGAGGGCGCTCACCGCGAACAAGGTGCGCAGCAGCCTCACGATGCTCGGCGTCATCATCGGCGTCGCGGCGGTCATCCTGCTCGTAGCCATCGGCACGGGCGTGCAGAACGAGGTCACCGGCCAGATCGAGGGCCTCGGCAGCAATCTCCTCTTCGTCTTCCCCGGCAACATGGAGGGAGGGCAGGGCGGCGGAGGCGGGGGCGGTATGTCGATCACGAAGCAGTTCACGCGCGACGACTCCGACCTGCTCGATCGGCGGCTGGTGGGCGCGGACGCGGTCGTGCCGGTCGTGCAGGCCGCCGGGACGCTCCGAGTCGGGAACCGGACGTGGCGCTCGACCATCGCCGCCGGGACCGAGAAGGGCTCCGAGGTCTTCAACGCGACGCTCGTCAAGGGGAGGCACTATCGGCGCAGCGAGGTGCTGGCCGGCTCGCGCGTCGTCGGCATCGGCTCGACGGTGCGAGACCAGCTCTTCCCGGACTCCGACCCTGTCGGCAAGACGCTCGCCATCAACGGCCAGCGCTTCACCGTGATCGGTTACTACGAAGCGCGAGGAGGCAGTCTCGGCGGCGACCAGGACAACCAGATCTACATGCCGATCACGTCGGCGCAGCGCCTGCTCGGCACGAACCAGGTGGGCATGATAATCGTCAAGGCGGCGGACGCGCGCGACGTCGACCGGGTGCGGGCCGAGGCCCAACGCATCCTCAAGCCGCGCTTCGGCGACGAGTTCACGGTCTTCACGCAGAAGCAGACGCTCGGGATGCTCTCGACGCTGCTGGGCACCCTCACGGTCATGCTCGCCGGCATCGCCGGCATCTCGCTGCTCGTGGGCGGCATCGGCATCATGAACATCATGCTGGTGAGCGTCTCAGAGCGCACCCGCGAGATCGGCATCCGCAAGGCCGTCGGCGCCAGGACGTACGACATCATGAGCCAGTTCGTCATCGAGGCGGTCATGCTCTCGGTGCTCGGCGGCATCATCGGTATCGCACTGGGGTCCGGCGGGGCGGCCGTTCTGCGCCGATGGGTCCCTACGTCGGTCACGGGGTGGTCGGTCGCGCTGGCGTTCTTCTTCGCCGCCGGCGTGGGCGTCTTCTTCGGCGTCTACCCGGCGTACAAGGCGAGCATGCTCGATCCCATCGAGGCGCTCCGGTACGAGTAGCGTGGCGCGCCTGGGCCGGTCAGGACAGGAAGTCCGCCGGGTCGACGTGGTCGAGGAACTCGCGGAACTGCTCGACCTCCTCTTCCTCGTCCACCGCGCCTTCGAAGACGACCCCGGCCTCGTCGAGCACGGCGTCTTCGAGGAAGATGGGACATCCCGCGCGGGCCGCCATCGCGACTGCGTCGGACGGGCGCGAATCGAGGGAGAGCTCGCCGCCGGGCCCGAGCAGGCGCAACGACGCGAAGAAGGTGCCGCCGTCGAGGCGGGTGATCTCGACGGCGACGATGTCCCAGCCGCACGCGACGAGCGCGTCGTGGAACAGGTCGTGCGTCATCGGCCGCGGCGGCCGCTCTCCGCGCATCGCCAGGAGTATCGCGGTCGCCTCGTACTGGCCGATCCAGATGGGTACCAGCCGGCGGTCGTCGGGGTCGTCGAGCGAGCGCAGCATGATGACCGGCTGTTCGGTCACCATGTCGACGTTGATGCTCGCGACCCGTACGCGGACCACGGCTCCCCCTTCCGGCTCGATGAGTGTCACCTATGATAGTACCCGGGGACTCGGCGGGGGGAGGACGATGTGGAGCGCTTCGAGGTCGCGACCGCGCGTCGCGAGGAGTTGACCGACGTCACGCGGCAGGTCGCCGACGCCGTGCGCGCGATTGGTGTGGCCGAGGGGTGGGCGCTCGTGAGCTGCCCGCACACGACGGCCGGGGTGACCGTCAACGAGCACGCCGATCCCGACGTGGCGAGCGACATCGTCGCGGGGTTCGCCCGGCTCGTGCCGCATGCCGGGGCGTGGCGTCACGCGGAGGGCAACGCCGACGCGCACGTCAAGGCGACGCTCGTGGGATCGAGCGTCACGCTGCCGGTCAGCGAGGGAAGGCTCGTCCTCGGAACGTGGCAGGGCGTCTTCCTCTGCGAGTTCGACGGCCCGCGCAGACGCTCGCTGCTCGTCTCCGTCCTCGGGGCGTAACGACCCCCGCTACCTGCCCGACCTTGACGCTTGCGCGACGCCTGGGCTATGGTGTCGGAGCGTTTCGAGGGCCCGTAGCTCAGCTGGTTAGAGCGCACGGCTGATAACCGTGAGGTCGTTGGTTCGAGTCCAACCGGGCCCACCACGGACTTGAGGACCCGTCACCCGTGGGAACACGGGGAGGCGGGTCTCTTCACGGAAGGGTCAGGCCCCGGTAGGGCTCGCGTCGTAGCCTTCGGGGATGGCTACCTTACCCGACTACGGATCCGCGATCATCCCGGAGGAGAAACTGCGCTACTGTCTGGACCCGGCACACAGCACGGGTCGGCACAAGGCGCGGGTCTTCAAGTCGGCGCTCGGCCTCGATCTCGACGGGATCGAGATCCTCGAGCGGATGCTACGACAGGGGATCTCATCGCACGACGCGGAGGTGGTCTCCATGCTCACAGATGGTACCGAGCGGTGGGTGGTAGAGTGGATCGTACTCGGACGTCTCGCGGCTGACGTCGTGCTATCTGAAGAGGGTGAGGCCGTGAAGCGCAAGATCGTCGAACTGGACGTCGTCGAGATCACCTCGGACTTGCCACAGGGCTTCGTCGAGGGCGCGCGCGGCACCGTCGTGGCGGTCCACGGCGACGGTTGCACCGTGGAGTTCCTCGATCCCGACGGATACACGATCGGCCTGTTCGAGATCCCGATGGTCGACCTCGAGGTCATCGAGGGCGCCGGGATCGGTGCGCCGGTCGTGCGGGAGGACTAGGGGACCCTCTTCTCGAGGTAGACGAGGTCGACGCCCGGTCCGGCGGGCCTCCGGTCGTACTCGCGGTATCCGAGACGTCCGTAGAGGCTCAGCGCTCGCTCGCTGCGGTCGCCGGTGAAGAGTTCTAAGCGCGCCACGTCGCCGACGGCCTCCTCGAGCGCGTGCATGAGCGCGGTGGCGACGCCCCGGCCTTCGTGGTCGGGGCGGACGACGAGCCGGCCCACGTGGCACGTCGCGCCGCTCACCTGGCCGCGCACGGCGCCGACGACGAGGCCGTCCTCCGTCGCCTTGAGCACGACGTGGCGCAGGATCGCCTCCCGCACGGTCTCGACGGTCTCGCGCAAGGGGGGGAGGTCGTCGACGGAGTACTCGAGCGCCACCTGGCCGAACGCGAGGAGCTGGACCGCGAGGACGGCGGCGGCGTCTTCCGGACCGGCGCGCTCGATTCGCATGCGTCGTCCTCTCGCTCGGGGGTGGGTCCAAGGTACCACCGCGAGCGAGGGTCCCGCGACGGCCTCCCGTATACTTGTCCCATGGGAGATCGGCGGTTGCTCCAGATCGATGTGATGAGAGGGCTCGCGATCATCGCGGTCGTGGTGACGCACAGCCTGACGGTCGACACACTCGTCGGCTCGTGGGCGGTGCTGCACGTCTGGCAGGCCGTTCCCGTCTTCTTCGTCATCATGGGGATGAACTCCGCCTCGGCCGGCTGGTCGCGCCTTCCGGGACGTCTGCGACGGCTGCTCGTCCCCTTCGCCTTCGCATGGCTCGCGTCGCTGGCGATCGGCCTCTGGAAAGGGACCGTCTACACGGGGTGGGAGAGCCTGCTGCTGCGGCTGCCGTTCCCGGGGCCGGGGAACTACTTCACACCGGTGGCGATCGCGTTCGCGATCGCGGCGCCCGTTCTCGTTCCCGCATACCGGCGATGGCCGGCAGCTACCGTCGTGGCGTGCGTCGCGGCCGACCTCGCCTTCGAACTCGCCGCGGCGCGCCTGGCGCTCTTCGCCTCGCACCCGTACGTCTACAGCGCGATGGCTCCGCGCTACCTCGCCGCCTTCGCCCTCGGGATGTGGCTCGCCGACGATCGCTTCGAGGGCGCCGCACGCCGGCGCTCGCTCCTTGCGTTCGCTGCTTCGAGCCTCGCATACCTTGTCGCGGCGAACGGATTCGGCGTTCAGGCCCCGTTCGTGACCGCGTGGAGGACGCAGAACTTGCTGGCCGTCGGGTACCCTGTTCTCCTCGTCGCGACCGGTCTTTCGTGGCTCCCTGCGGCGCCCGGCGGAAGGGTCGCGCGCGCGCTGGCGGCGGTCGGACGGTCGAGCTACGGGATCTTCCTGGCGCAGATGACGTGGTTCATGGTCGTGCCGCAGAAGCGGCCGGTATGGCTGGCGGCCTCTATCGTGGTCTCGGTCTGTGCCGGGATGCTCGCCACAAGGCCTGACGCTGGCGTAAGGCTTGCTTGGAAGGTCGTGGGTGGGTATCGTTTCGGAGGAACCTTCCCCGGCCGCGAGGGCGGCCGCGATCCCGGATCGGGACGTGATCCACATCGGTGACGAGAGCGCACATCCCATGCTCCGGCGTATGCTCGCGGCTTGCCTCGCCGCGGCGCTGCTCGTCGCGCTCGTCCCAGTGAGCGCGACCGCAGCCGGTACGTCCACCCTGATGGGCCGCGTCCGCAACCTTCAGGGCAACGCGGTCAACAACGTGCGCGTGTTGCTCTACCAGCGCTTCGGCGGAGTCGAGACCCTCGTCGGCGAGGCGCTCACCGAGAACGGCGGACAGTTCCAGTTCTTCAACCTGCTCGCGGCGACGTACGGCCTCAAGGTCGTCGACGATTCCGGCACGTACGCGCCGGCGTGGTACGGCTCGAGCGTGACCCTCGGCATCGGCGAGCTGCGCCAAGGGATCGAGTTCACCGTCTCGCGCGCCGGCTCGATCTCGGGTGTCGTGTCGAACAGCGCAGCGCTTCCTCTGAGCGGCGTGATCGTGAACGCCTACCCGCGCAGTCCGGAAGGGCCCTTCGACGAGTACGCCGCGGCGAGCACCGTGACCGGCGCCGACGGCGGTTACACGCTTGCGGGGATGAGCGCGGGGACATATGCCGTGCAGTTCTTCAGCACCTATCCCGAGTACCCGAGCCAGTTCTATGGGATGTCTTCCGCACTCGAGGCCGCCGAACCGGTGACGCTGGCGGAGGCGAGCACCGTGAACGGCATCGGCGCGACGCTGCGCCGCTGGGGAGGCATAACGGGCTCCGTGACCGCTACCGGCGCCGGTGTGCCGAACGCGATCGTGCGCTGCTACCGTCGCGATGGGGCGACTTGGACGCTGCAATCCGCCGCGGTCACCCTCACGAAGGACCCGGACACGGTCGAGCCCGGACAGGTGGTCGGCTCGTTCGCGGCCGACCGGCTCTATCCCGGGACGTATCGCGTCGCCATCGAGACGACCGACCTCCCAACCGCGCGGCCCGTACAGTTCTACGGCGGTGCGAGCGGGCCTTCGACCGACATCCGTTTCGCCGCCGACGTCGAGGTGGTCGAGGATATGGTCTCGACCGGCATCGGCGTGGACTTCACCGATGACCGCCTTCCTCCCACGACCTCGCTGTCTCCGCTGCCCGCGGGGTGGCCGCGGTCCGTCACCATCACGCTGACCGCCGCCGACGGCGCAGGCGGGTCGGGCGTGGGCGCGACCTACTACTGGTTCGATTCGGGTGCTCCGACCGTCTACACGGGGCCGTTCACATACGGTACCGACGGAGGACACACCCTCTCGTGGTACTCGGTCGACCGTTTCGGCAATCCCGAGAACGTTCGCACGGCCGACGTCCTCGTCGACGGCCTGTTCCCCGTGACCAGTTCGGACGCGGTCTCTGAGTACACGGGCTCGGCGCGCGTCCAGCTCATCGCAGCCGACAACAGGACCGGCGTCGCCGCCACGTATTACTCGCTAGACGGGGGGGACGCGGTCGCCGGCACCTCGGTGGCGTCCAGTCGCTGGGGCATCCACTCGCTGAGATACTGGTCGGTCGACGGTGCCGGCAATGTCGAGCCCGCACACACCGACTCGTTCTTTATCTACTCGTCCGGTGGTAGCGGCGGAGGCGGGGGCGGCTGGATCCCCGGCGGCTCCGGGACGCCCACGTCGACGGTCGACACCACTCCGCCGGTGACCACGATCATCGGCGTGCCCGCTGGTTGGTCGACGTCCGACGTCGAGGTGTCGTTCGTCGCCACCGACGACACATCGGACATCGGGGCGGTCTACTACCGTCTCGGTGGCGGCTCCGCCACGACGTATACCGCCCCGGTGGTCGTGACCGCGGAGGGCGTGACGACGATCGACTACTGGGCCGTCGACGCGCGCAACAACCGCGAGACGTCGCGGAGCTCCGTCATCCGCATCGACCGGACCGCTCCGGTCAGCGCGGCGAACGTGAGCGAGTTCTACCTCGATTCCGCTCGTATCTCCATCGTCGTGTCGGACTCGGTCTCGGGGCTCTCCGCGATCCGCCGCTCGCTCGATGGCGCTCCGAGCACGGGATCCATCATCGATGTGAGCGAGCCGGGCACGCATACCCTGGAGTGGTCGGCGGTCGATGTCGCGGGCAACGTCGAGACGACACACTCCGCTTCGTTCACCGTGACGCGCGGGACGCGGACGACGCCTTCCGCCCGAGCGCTCTATCCCGCGTACGGGGCGTGGGCGACGCTGTCCGGGGCGCTGGCCGACTCCGCGGGCACGCCGCTGCCGGGTCGTGTCGTGCATCTCGAGACCTACTCCGGCGGCGCGTGGGTCGAGAGCGCCTCCAACACCATCACGGGCCCGAACGGGACGTGGAGCTTCAGCGTCCGCCCGAGCTCCCTTACTCGCTACCGCGCGGCCTTCTTCGGCTCGGTGGGTTACCTCCCGAGCTCGGCGACGGAGACCGTGGTCGCACCGAAGGTGTATCTCACGGCGCCCTACGCCCCCACGAGGGTCGTCAGGGGTCGCGGGTACACGGTCTACGGCTACCTGCGCCCGAAGCATACGGCGAGAGCATACTCGGTGCGCGTGCAGTGCTATCGGCTCGAGAACAGGCGATGGGTGCTGCGCAAGACCGTCTGGGCCCGCAACGCCGACTACGGGTCCTCCACCCGCTACTCGGCGGTCGTCGCGCTCCCATATGCGGGGTCGTGGCGGCTGCGCGCCTATCACGCGGACTCGGGCCACGCGGCGACGTACTCGTCCTACCGGTACGTCTCCGCCCGGTAGGCGTCGCTGCGCCAAGTCCGGGCCGGTTGTCGATTCGCCACCTCACCTGCTATAAGTGAATGACCGGCGCCGCGCGCGCCTCGGACATCATGGTGGGGGCGTGAGATGAGCGTGGCGGAGACGACGCGGGCCGAGATGGTGGTCGAGATCCTCGAGCCGTTCCTCGGTCGCGTCGCGGCGGACACTTGCGTGCGAGCGAGCGCGCTGGCGCTCGGTACGACTTCCGACTCCCTCGGCGCCGAGCACATGTCCGCTGTGATCGACCGTATCGTCCGCGTGCTCTCGCCGATCGCTCCTCGGACGACCATCGACGCGGTGGTCGGGGACATCAAGGCGCAGACCCGGTGACGGTCAGGGCTTCCATCTCGCGACGCACCTGGGCGGTCCTGGGCGTGAGCGTCGTCGCAGTCGCGGCGATGTACGCGGCCATCCTCGCCGGCGGGGACGCCGCACTGTACGCGAGCGACATCGGGGAGACGGCGATCGTCTGGGCCGCGGCCGCGTTCACGCTCTCGGCGGCGCTCAGCTTCAGCCCGGGCGAGGAGCTTCGCCGACAGTGGCTGCTCATCGGCATCGGTGTCGTCATGTATGCGATGGGGGACACCGTCTGGGCGTTCATCGAGCTCGTGCAGAAGCGCGAGGTGCCGTATCCGGGTCTCGCCGACCTCTTCTACGTCCTGCAGTACGTCTTCTTCGCGGTCGGCGTGAGCCGCGCCGCGCTCGCGTTCCGCGGGATCTTCGACGTGCGTAAGCCGGCGATCTACGCGGGCGGTATCGGCGCCGTCCTCGCGGGAGCGCAGTACGTGTTCGTGCTGCATCCGATCGTGGTGGGCGAATCGGGGATCGGCGAGAAGGCTCTCAATCTGTTCTACCCCCTCGGAGACGTGCTCCTCGAGCTCGTCCCGGCGTTGTTCATCCTCTTCGTCGTGGCGAACCTAGGCCGAGGCAGCCTCGGCTGGCCGTGGCGTGCCGTCGCCGTGGCGATGGCCGTCATGGCAGTGACCGACACGGCCTTCGTGTGGCTGCAGAACCAGGACCTCTATGCGTCGGGGATGGTCGTCGACGTGGGATGGGCACTCGGCAACGCGGCGATCGCCGTCGGCGCCTCGCTCGCCCGCGATATCGCGCATCCGTTGCGCGCGGGTGGCGCCTAGGCCTCCGGCTTCAGCCTCCGAGCAGGGTCACGCGCACTTCGCGCACGCCCGCGTCGCGCTCGATGCGCACGCGCAGGTCGGGTACGGCGGAGCCGTCCACCTCGACGCGAGCGACGCCGCGGTTCACGCCACGGGGATTGAGCACGCGGATCCGGTACGTCGTACCGTCGCTGCGGTACGTCATCTCGTACGAAGGCCACGCCTTGGGGATGCAGGGATCGACGACGATGTAGCGCTCGCCGTCCTCGGCGACTATGTCGAGCCCGAGCAGGTTGCGCACGGCCACCCTGTGCATCCATGCCGCGGCGCCCGTGTACCAGGTCCATCCTCCGCGACCGACGTGCGGCGGGACGGCGTACACGTCGGCCGCGACCACGTACGGCTCGACGCGGTATACGTCCGCGGCCGCGCGGTCGAGAGAGTGGTTGACCGGGTTCAGCAGGTCGAGCAGGTTGAGCGCCATGTCGCCGTCGCCGTGGAGCAGGAACGCGAGGACGACCCAGACCGCGGCGTGCGTGTACTGTCCGCCGTTCTCGCGCACGCCGGGGACGTAGCCCTTGATGTAACCGGGGTCGGCTTCCATGTGGTCGAACGGCGGCGTGAGCAGGCGGACGAGCCCGTCCTCCCATCGCACGAGGTTCTCCGTGACCGCGTCGAGGGCACGCTCGGCGCGCTCGCGGTCGCCTCGGCCCGAGACGACCGCCCATGCCTGCGCGATCGCGTCGATGCGGCACTCGTCGGCGGTGCTCGTTCCGAGTGGCGTGCCGTCGTCGAAGAACGCGCGCCGGTACCAGGCGCCGTCCCAGCCGTGCTCCTCGACGGCGGCGACGAGCCGGTCCGCCCAGGCGCGGTAGTCCGCCGCGCGTTCGGCGTCTCCCTTCGCCTCACACAGCGGCGCGAAGCCGCGGAGGGTGACGTCGAGGAACCACGCGAGCCAGACGCTCTCGCCGCGGCCCTCGCGACCGATACGGTTCATGCCGTCGTTCCAGTCGCCCGAGCCGATGAGGGGCAGCCCGTGCACGCCGGTCGAGCGGCTCGCCTCGAAGGCGGCCACGCAGTGCTCGTAGAGTGTCGCCTTCCGCGCCGAGGTCGTCGGCTGCAGGTAGAGGTCCTCGTGACCTTCGGGCACAGCCTGTCCCTCGACGAAGGGGATCTCCTCGTCGAGGACGCCGGCGTCGCCGGTCGCACGGACATACTCGGCCGTCACGTAGGCGAGCCAGTGGCGGTCGTCGGAGAAGCGCGTGCGCACGCCTCGTCCGGAGTAGGGCTGCCACCAGTGGAGGACGTCTCCTTCGGGGAATTGGCGGGCCGCGTGGTCGAGGATCCGTTCGCGTGCGATGTCCGGGCGCAACGGGAGCAGCGCAAGGGCGTCCTGGAGCTGGTCCCGGAAGCCGTACGCCCCCGACGACTGGTAGGTCGCCGTACGTCCCCAGACCCTGCAGGCGAGCGTCTGGTAGAGCAGGTGGCCGTCGAGGAGCCGGTCGAGCTCGGCGTCGGGCGTGTGAACGACGAGGGCGTCGAGGGTGTCGGACCAGTACGCGCGTACGCGCTCCAGCTGGGCCTCGACGGTGCCGGACGCGCGGTACCGCTCGAGCAGCGCTCTCACCTGCGCGTCGTCGTCGCACTGTCCCAACAGGAAGGTCACCGAGACCGTCTCGCCGGGCTCGACCGTGAACTTGCGCATGAGGGCGCCGCAGTTGTCGTGGAAGCGCCCCGTCGTTCCACCCAGGTTGCGCTGCCGCATCGCAGCCGGCGCGGCGGGATCCCCGTTGCGGCCGAGGAACTCCGTGCGGCTGCCGGTGTGCGAGTCGATCTCGCCGTCGCAGGCGAGGAAGGCCGGGCGTCCGGGGAAGTCGAGGTTGAACCAGTTCTGGGCGAAGAGGATCTGCGTGTCCGCTTCGTAACGGGTGATCACGCGCTGCTGGGCCTTGCTGCGCGAGTCGCCGAGCGACCACTCGACCAGATGCGTGACGGAGAGGTCCCGGGCGGCGTCGCCGAGATTGGTGAGCGTCAGCCTCACGACGCGTACCGGGTCGTCCACGGGCACGAACCAGTCGACCTCGTGGCGCAGGCCATGGGACGAGTGCTCGAAGCGGGTATAGCCGCGGCCGTGCCTGATGACGTGACCCCCGGCCGACCGGATCGGCAGCGGCGTCGGCGACCAGCTCTCGCCCGTCAGTTCGTCGCGCAGGTAGAGGGCCTCTCCGGAGCCGTCGCTGACGGGGTCGTTGTTCCAGGTGCTGATGCGGTTCTCGTGACTGTTGAGCGCCCACGTGCAGCCCACGCCCGCCTCGGAGACGAGCGCACCGAACCCTGGGTTCGCGAGCACGTTCACCCACGGCGCGGGCGTGGTGTCTCCGTCGGCGAGCACGATGACGTACTCGTGCCGCTCCTCGTCGAAGCCGCCGTAGCCGTTGAAGCACGACAGCGCCGGATGTGGTGGCTGGGCGAGCGGCCAGTCGGGGGCCTTCGCGCGAGCGATGAACGGCTCGGGGGGATAAGGCCGTGGAGCGGGCAGGTCGAGTTGGAGGCGGATCGGGCCGCCGTCGCCGTCGAGGACCGCGCGCGCGACGCTCATGAGCAGATCCAGCACCTCGGGGGACATCTGGTCGGCGGAGCGCAGGAAGACGCCGCCCGGCTTGTCGGCCAACTGCAACGCGTGTCCGGTGCGCAGAAGCAGGCGCAAGCGGTCCTGAAGCTCCGATGCGTAGGCGCTCGGACGGGTGTTGAGGACGACGAGGTCAGTGCGCAGGCCCTTGTGCCGCCAGTACTGGTGCGCGAGCAGCGCTTGACGAGCGAGAGGCATCTCCTCGACACGCTCGATGCGCACGAGGAGGATCGGCAGGTCGCCCGAGATGCCGAGTCCCCACAGCGAGGAGAGCGGCAACTGCGTCGGGACGTCCGTCTTGACCTTGAGACGCGAGTACGGATCGATCAGGAGCAGCCGCGACGCGAGCCGGTCGAAAGTGACCGCCTCCTCCGGGCTGATGCCGAGGTCGCGCAGCTCGATCTGCGTCGTCGTCCACGCGAGGTCGGCTGCGCGCTGCGCGCTGCGCAGGTCGGCGTACTTCGAGGCGAGCTCGACGGCGGAGTCTCTCGACGGCGCGACCCCGGTCGAATAGGCGAGGCGGGCCGTCTCGCCCGGGCCGAGCGAGACCGTGCGGCGGATCGCACAGACGGGGTCGAGCACGGGTCCGACCGTCCCGGAGAGCGGGACTCCCTCGAACACCATCCGCGGAGACCGCGCCTTGCGCAGGCGGCCGAGGAACAGCGCCCGGTCGGTCTCGAACGAGGCCGGGCCCGCCTGCAGGGCCTCGCACGCGAGCGTGTGGAACCCCCACGGCCGCTTCTCGTCGGAGGCCCGTGGCCTGCGGGAGAAGAGCAACGCGTCGAGCCCTTCGGGCTGCTCCGTCTCCAGGAAGAGGTTCGAGAACGCCTTGTGGGCCTGGTCGCTCGCCTGGGGGGCGAGGGCGATCTCGAGGTAGCTCGTGACCTCGATGCGGCGCGGGGTGCGCCCATGGTTCGTGATGGTGAGGCGCCTGACCTCGACGTCGTCCTCCGGGGAGACCACGACCTCGGTGTGCGTCTCGATCGAGCCGTCCTCGCGCCGGTACTCCGCCTTGTCCGCGGAGAAGGTCACGTGGTACTCGTCGGGCTCCGACAGGGTCGGCTGGTAGGTCGCGGACCACACGGCGCCGGAGTCGACGTCGTGCAGGTAGAAGAACGTCCCCCAGCAGTCTCGCGTGATGTCCTCCCGGTACCGCGTCACGGCGAGGTCCCGGTCGATGCTGTAGCCGCCGCCCGCGTTCGTGACCATGACGGAATACCGGCCGTTGGAGAGGAAATGCGTCGCCGGGACGATCGTGTGCGGTGTGGGGTACGAGCGCGTCACGGGGGGCGGGAGCGCCCGGACCGAGCGGACGAATCGGACCTCCTCGACGTTCGGCTGGCTGAGGCGCACGTGCCGCGGGACCCGCTCCTGCAGGAGGAGCTCGGCCGACCTCACGAGCGGGTCGTCGTGGAACCGCTGACGCATGAGCCCGTCGCAGAGCTCGTTCGCGAGAGCGAGGAGGCCCATCCCCTGGTGATGCGCGAAGTACGCCTTGATGACAGCGCGCTCCGCTCCGGCGGGTACCCGGCCCGGGGTGTAGTCGACCGCCTCGTAGAAGCCGTAGCGCCCCTCGGCGCCGTGGAGCGAGAGGGCGGCGAGGTTGTCGAGGGCGGCGCGCGTATCGACGGCGAGCGCGAGCAGGGTGGCGTACGGCGCTACCACGACATCGTCGGAGAGCCCGCGCTTCAGGCCGAGTCCCGGCACGCCGAACGCCTGGTACTGGTACGTGAAGTCGGCGTCCTTCGCATTGAACGCCGATTCGGAGACCCCCCACGGGACGCCGCGCTGCCGCCCGTAGCGGACCTGTCTCCTGACGACCGCGCGATACGTCTGGCCCAGGAGGGTGTCCGGCCAGCTCTCCATCACGAGCAGCGGCATGAGGTACTCGAACATCGAGGCGCTCCACGAGACGAGCGCCCTGCCGCCGTCGGTCACGGTGAGCTGCCGGCCGAGGCGGAACCAGTGTTCCTGGGGCACGTCGCCCTTCGCGATCGCGAGGAAGCTCGCCAGTCGGCACTCCGAGGCGAGCAGGTCGTAGAAGGAATCGTCGAGCCTTCCTTCGGCGGTGTTGAAGCCGATGGAGAACAGTTTCCTGTTGGAGTCGTAGAGCATGTTGAAGTCGGTGTGCTCCCACATCTCGCGGGCGATGTCCGCGAGCAGGAGCAGCCGCGCGAGCAGCTCGACGGCGACGGGGCGGTTCGAGCGGATCGACTCAGCCACGCGGGCGCACCAGGTGCATACGCTCGCCTGGGAGACCGGATCGTCCCCGAAGGGCTCCACCGAGAGCGCTTCGAGCACCTCGATCTGCGCGTCGAGCCCTTCGGCGAGCGCGCGCAACGTGGGGATGCCGTCGACGATCGGGGCCAGCGCGGCCGCGCGGCCGTCCTCCCGCAGCTCGGGGGGCATCTCGCGCAGCATGTCCGCCCACGGGGCGATGGAGAGGAGGTCGTCGAGCATCGCGGAGGCGTCGGGGTCCGACGGCGCGATCGACCGCAGGAGCCACACCCATTCCCCGAGGTCCGCAGGGCCGCGCTCGAGGTCGAGGCGGCGCAAGGCCTCCTCGAGCCGTAAACGGTCGTCCGTCTGGGACGCCGGGACGTCCTCGAGGGAGAGCCTCACGCCGTCCGAGATGCCCGCGAGGGCGACGTCGCGCACGAGCGGCGCGTCGAGCGCTTCGAGCAGGCCGGCGCGCAGCACGAGCAGGTGTCCCGCGAGGTTGCCGGAGTCGACGGTGGAGACGTAGCTCGGGCGCAACGGCTGGAGAGTGGCCGTGTCGTACCAGTTGAAGAAGTGACCCCTGAACCGCTCGAGGCCCGCCATCGTCTGCAGCGTGCCCTCGACGCGGCTCACCAGACCGCCCACGCTCAAGTAGCCGAGGTCGTGTGCAGCGAGGTCCGCGAGCAGCTGGAGGCCCATGTTCGTCGGGGAAGTGCGGCGCGCGACCGAGCCGAGGGGCTCCTCCTGGTAGTTGTCGGGAGCGAGCCAGTGGTCTTCGGGCGTCACGAAGGTCTCGAAGAAGCGCCAGGTGGCGCGGGCCAGATGACGCATCGTGGCGAGGTCGGCGCGCCGCAGGGGAGGCGGCTCGTTCACTCGCGGCCGGGCCGAGGCCCAGGCGAGCGTCGGTCCGGCCCACCACAGCGCGAGCAGGGGCGCCGCGCCCGCGAGCCGTGACGGATCGAGAGCGATCGCCGGTGCGGCCATCGCCGCCGCGACGACGAAGGCTCCCCGCATGCGCCGCTGGTAGGAGACGAGGTCGCCTTCGGAGTGCCGTTCGGACTCCGCCGCCGTCACCCATTCGAGAAGGCGATGCTTCGAGACGTTCACTCTCCAGCACGCCCGGGCCACCGCGTCGGCGTTCACGAGGGAGCGGTGCGGCAGCGTCGCCAGGTCGAGTCCCGAGCGCAGGGCGTCCCGCCCCGCGTCCCGCAACGTCGCTCGCGCCGAGGCCGCCAGGTCTGCCTGAGGCGGCCGGACGAGGACCGAGTCGAGCAGGCCGATCACCAGCGGGAAGAAGTAGATCGCGAGCACTGTCGCGGTCCAAGGCAGTCCGTTCCCCGGCAGCAGGGCCCACCCTGTCGCGAAGAGCAGCGCCCATGCGGGGGGAACCAGACTGCGACGCAGGTTGTCTATCAGCTTCCATCGGTCGATGGCGGGCAGGGTCGAGCGGATGCGGGACCCGCTCGGCCCGGGTACTCGCGGCAGCGCCCAAGCCGCCGCCTGCCAGTCTCCGCGGACCCATCGGTGCATCCGTGCCGTCTCGGAAAGGTGGCTCGCCGGGTGGTCGTCGACCACCTCCACGTCGGAGACGAGCGCGGTCCTCAGGTAGGAGCCTTCGAGCAGGTCGTGGGAGAGGAGCCGCCCTTCGGGGAAGCGGTTCTCGAGTAATGTCGCGTAGACGTCGACCTCGAAGATGCCCTTCCCCGTGAAGCTCCCTTCTCCGAAGACGTCCTGATACGTGTCGGAGACGGCGCCGGCGTACGGGTCGATGCCCGTCGGACCTGCGTGCAGCCAGGCGTAGAGCGAACGCTCGGCGGAAGGCAGCGACATCGCCACGCGCGGCTGGACGAGACCGTAACCGCGGACGACACGTCGGCGCTCGTCGTCGAAGGTGGCGCGATTCAAGGGGTGCGCGATGGTCGCGACGAGCTTACGCGCAGCGTCGCGAGGCAGCACGGTGTCGGCGTCGAGGGTGATGACGAAGGCGACGTCCTGCAGGAACGTCTCGTCGCCGACGCGCACCTCGAAGCTCGTGTCGGACGCTCCGCGAAGCAGCCGGACGAGTTCGGCCAGCGCGCCCCGCTTCCTCTCCCATCCGAGCCAGTTCCCCTCGCGCGGATCGTGGCGGCGTTCGCGCACGAACAGGTGGAACGGGGCGATGTCGGCCCCGGCGCGCTCGTTGAGCGCGTCGATCGCCTCGCGTGCGGCTTCGACTATCGCGTCGTCGGCGGCGCTGCGCCGCGCCGCGGCAGCCGGGAGATCGGCGAGGAGCGCGAAATGGACGTTCGGGTCGGTATTGGCGAGCCGGTCGACCTCGAGAGCGGCCACGAGGTCGCGCGCGGCTCCCGCCGACGTCACGAGCGCCGGGACGACCACGAGGGTCCGGTGGGCTTCGGCGACCGGGTGCCGGGGGTCCAGGCGAGGCAGCCGGCGAGGGAGCCAGACGCGTGCGGCGAGCCGGTTGACGACCTCGAAGCCGATCTCGCTGCCCGCGACCGCCGCCAGCACCGCGAGGGTCGCGGCGGCTCCGATGTCCGCGCCTGAGACCCGCGCGAAGAACCACACCCCGGCCGCTACCGCGGCGGTACCGGCTGTGAGAAGGCTTCCGTACACGAGGCCGCGCGCGGCGAGCGGCCCGCGGTGCGTGAGTTCGCGCAGGCGGGGGCGGTAGTGCACGGCGCGCTCGAAAGCGTACCGGCCATCCGAGACGAGGTAGCGGCCGACGTGTCCCGCAAGAGTGTCCGCGGGGTTCAGGTCGTGTCCTTGGAGCGCGAGGGCGACGGCCGCTTCCGCCAGGCCGATCTCGGACAGCGGGCAGCGGCGGGCGATCGCCTCGAGCGCGTGCCGGTACCGGTCGCGGCTCGCGAAGTCCATCACAGCGTAGACTCCCGCCGGATCTTCTCCGAGGACGTGCTCGACGAGGCTGCACTCCTCGAAGAAGACGTTCCAGTCGAGGGCGTCGAGGAAGCGGACGCTCGTCACCGAGTTCGCGATGGAGACCTGGTCGATCGCGCGGCGGTGCTGCTCGGCATGGGCCAGGATCTCCAGGTTCGTCCCCGTGGAGGCGAGCCGTTTCTCGAGCCAGAACGAGGCCGGTGCCAGCGATGCGTCCTGATCGCGGAGACGCTGGGCGAATCTCACGAGGAACGGGCCCGAGGAGGACGGCGCCCGGCGTTCGAGATCGGCGAGCGCGGCCTTGAGCGCCGCCGGGGGTGCGGGCGTTCCGTCCACGCGAGGCTTCGCGGCTTCGAGGAGCCGGTTCGCCCAACCGTCGGCGGCGGCATCGTCGTCGTGATCGCGGCGCACGACGGCGGCCAGACGGCGCAGGTTCTCGACGAAGCCGACGCGCAGCATGATGGGCACCGCCCAGACCTCACCGATGGTGAGAGGCGAGACGTCCTGGTAGGCCATGATGAAGTGCACGAGGTAGTCGTGGTCGAGGCGGGCGTCCGTGTGCGCGATGAGCGCAGCTGCGGCCGCGTACACCCGGGGGAAGCCCTTGAGGGGCCCGGCCGTCAGTCGCGGGAGCTCGACGCCGAAGTCGGCCGGCAGGTCCTCTTGCACGGTCTTGACCTGCTGCTCGATGAGGTAGTAATTGTCGAGCAGCCATTCGACCGAGGGCGAGACCGCCGCCTGGTCGCGCACGGTGCGCGTCATGTGCGCGTTGACGGTCGCGAGCTCGCGACCCGCCCTCTCGACGAGAGAGAGCAGCGGGGTTCCTCGCACGAGGCCTTGCGTCGTCCAGGTGTGCTCCGCCGCCAGTTCGCGGGCGCGCTCGACGAGTCGGTCGAGTCCGAGCAGCTCGCCGCGCAGCGGTTCACCGCCTGACGCGTTCGAAGAATGTCCTGCTTGCAGTGTCGTGTCTGGCATGCGCCGTCCGCTCGCCTCGGGGCTTCACACTCGGCATCGGGCTTGCATCCGAGGAGCCGGACACGTGCCCATTCTCCCGCTCCGGTTCATGCCCGTCGAGCGGGAATGACCGACGTTGCGCGGTGGATACCCACCGGGGTATGCTTGTCGTGACGCGACGACGATGGAGGGACCCCGCATGCGAGGCAGGTCATGGATCGTATGGATCGCGGTCGTCGCGCTCGTGGCGGCGTTCGTAGTGGCGGTCGCGCGTCCTAAGAGCGATCCGGCGGGTCTTCCCACTAGCGGCAACGTCACCAACGTGCAACTCCTGTCACTCCAGAAGAGCGGGGCGCGCGTGCTGGACGTGCGCACGGCCGCCGAGTACGAGGGCGGGCACATCGCGGGGGCCGAGAACGTCCCCATCGAAGGCTTCACCCAGGCCGCCCAGGCGTGGGACCGCGCGACCCCGGTCGTCGTCTACTGCGCCACGGGCGCGAGGTCGCTCAACGCGGCGCAGTGGCTCTCCGCGAACGGCTTCGAGCACGTCTACGACCTCACCGCGGGGATCGTGGCTTGGGACGGCGAACTGTCGCACGAGGCCGCGACGGCGGTCGCCCAGGCGCCGTCGGAGCCGACGAAGCTCCCCGTGTTCTACGAGTTCTTCACAGGCTGGTGACCCAGCTGCAAGAAGATGAAGCCTGTGGTCGACAGGCTCGAGAAGGAATATCAGGGCAAGGTCGAGTTCCGGCGCTACGACGTGGACAAGGACGCGGAGGGGCAGAAGCTCGCCTCACGGTTCAACGCCCAGTACGTGCCGACCTTCGTTCTGCTCAATAAGGACGGCTCGACGGCACAGACACTCGTCGGCGAGATGCCCGAGGCTAGACTGCGAGCGGCGCTCGATGCCCTTCGCTGATGGGCCGCGCGGGGGTATAATGGTCACAGGCGCCGGCGGGTTCTTCGCCGCGGCCGTCCGGCACCCGAGTCGCTCGCACCCGAGCGCGGCCGAAGAGGTGGTTCTCGTCACGGTGGAGAATGAGCACGAAGACGGGTCCTACTGGAGCGGCAGATGAAGGGCCTTTCCCCGGCGACGGGCTAGGGCACCGGGCATAAGCTCCTGGAGACTTCGCGGGGGTGAAGCCGAGCAGGCGACACTTGGTCGGTCGACAACCCCTGATGACATCCGCAGAAGCGGTACTCGAGCGGTGCGAAGGCCGCTCCGCGATCCGTCCGAAGACGAACGTGCGAGGAGCGGGCCCCTTTCCGGGACCCGCTCCTCGAGCGCTGTCGCGGTCGGCAGGCGCTGGGAGCTCAGACCGCGTCGGGGCCCGACTCTCCAGTCCTGATCCGGTATACCTGCTCGATCGCGGAGACGAAGATCTTGCCGTCGCCGATCATCCCGGTCTTGGCGACCGCGCTCACCGCCTCGATGACGTCGGCCGCCTCGTGATCGTGCACGACGGCCACGACGCTGACCTTCGGGAGCAGGTCGATGGTGTACTCTTGCCCGCGCCACTGCTGAGTGACGCCCTTCTGGATGCCGTGCCCCTTGACCTCGGTCACCGTGAGGCCCGCGTGGCCGAGGGCGACGAGCGCCTCCTTGACCGCTTCGAGCTTGTCGGGCCGGACGATCGATTCGATGCGCTTCACCGTGCATCACTCCCTGCGAAGTCCGGGTACGCGAGCACGCCCATCTCGGTCGCGTCGAGCCCGGCGAGCTCGTCGGCCGCGCTCGAGCGGATCCCCTGGACGCGGTCCTGCACCTTGAAGAAGACGAACATGGTGCCGAAGGCCCACGCGGCGACCACGACCACGGCGATCGCCTGCGCGCCGAGCTGTCCGAACCCTCCTCCGTAGAAGAGGCCGGTGACCGCGCCCTCGATGCCGTTGAAGCCGTCACCGTACGTGCCGTCGGCGAAGAGTCCGAGCGCGATCATGCCCCAGAGGCCGTTCACCCCGTGGACCGAGATCGCGCCGACGGGGTCGTCGATCTTGCACACGCGCTCCCAGAAGATGACGGAGCCGACGACGAGCAGGCCTGCGACGATACCGATGGCGAAGGCGCCCGCTGTGCTGACGAACGCGCAAGGGGCGGTGATGGCGACGAGACCGGCGAGCATGCCGTTGGCGGTCATCGAGGGGTCGGGATGGCCCCAGACCTTCCATACGAGGAACATCGCCGCGATGGCGCCGGCGCTCCCCGCGATCATGGTGTTCACGATGATGACTGAGAACCTCAGGTCGCCCGCGGCGAGTGTCGACATGCCGTTGAAGCCCATCCATCCGAAGACGAGGATGATCGTGCCGAGGATCGCCATGGGGATGTGGTGACCGGGGATCGCGACCGGCTTCCCGTCCTTCGTGAACTTCCCGATCCTGGGCCCAAGGACGTAAGCCCCCGCGAGCGCCGAGAATCCGCCGACCGCGTGCACCACCGAGGAGCCGGCGAAGTCGAGCGCGCCGTGGCCGAGACCGAGCGTCGAGCCGAGCTGCGATAGCCAGCCGCCGCCCCACATCCACATGCCGTAGAGCGGGTACGTGAAGACCGCCATGAAGACGCCGAACGGGAGGAACGCCGAGAACTTCCAGCGCTCCGCCATGCCGCCGGTCACGATCGTGGCCGCGGTGTCCATGAAGACGAGCTGGAAGAGGAAGAACGCGTACACGCCCACGTCGTACGTGCCGCCGCTCGTCAGGAAGAAGCCCTTCGTGCCGAAGATGCCCCACCCTTTCGCCAGCGCGAACGAACCGCCGAGGACCGACGACCCTCCGAGCGTGCCGAGTGCGCCGAAGCCGCCGAACTGGAGCCCGAACCCGACCGCCCAGTACGCGAGCGTCCCGACCGCGAAGATCACGAAGTTCGTCATCGCGACGTGAGCGGCGTTCTTCGAACGGCAGAACCCGGTCTCGACGAGCATGAACCCGGCCTGCATGAAGAAGATGAGCGCGACGCCTACGATGACGAAGAACATGTTCGTGCCGACCTTCAGGTGCCCGAGGTCCTGAGCGACCTCGACGAGCGTGGGATTGCCCGCCGTGGCGGCGGCCACGTCGGCGATGCCGCCCGTCGCGCCGCCGGTGGGGTCGCCCGAAGCCATGGCCACGCTGGCCGCGGCCATGAACGTGAGGGCGAGCAGTGCGAGGATGGCGGTCCGCACCGCCGCGGTCTTGAGGATGCGGGGTAGTCTCCCTCGCCAGTCGTAGGAGCGATCGATGAACGAACTCAACGCCGTCACCTCCTTGTAGTGTCCGCGGCCCGCTTAGCGCGGGCCGCAGCCGTCAGGGGGTGCCGCACGTCGTTGGACGGCACTGGGAAGGGCGCGTCCGCCCTCGCCGTCATCCACACTAGAGGCGAGGTGTTGCGCGCCCGTTTCACCGCGGGTGCGGTCGCGTGAAACCTTCGTTGCGTCGCATGCCGGGCGTGATGCTATACTCGCCCCGCTTCGGGGACGTAGCTCAGCTGGGAGAGCGCGGGCTTTGCAAGCCTGAGGTCGCCGGTTCGATCCCGGTCGTCTCCACCAGGTCACCCCATCGGGTCGCGGCGATCGCATGCCGCGGCCCGATGTGTATCCGCTCAGCTAGGTAGATAACGGCGGGCGTCGTCTCGCACCTCGCCGAGATGCTCGGCGGGTCGCTGACGCTGACGAGCGAGCCGGGCGCCGGCTCGACGTTCGTCCTTCGCGTGCCGGCGGACCGCACGGGGACCCGCGCCGAGGACCGACGGCGCCACACCCCGGAGCGTAGGCTACACTGCGAACGTCGGTCTGTGTGAGGAGGACGCGATCGCGATCGCAATGTGGTCCGCATCGGCAGTGCTCGGTGTCCTCGTCCTCGTAGCGCTCTCGAACTCGCTGGTGATGCGCCGCTTTGGGACCGCGCCCGCCGCTTCGGACGTCCCGCTCGTCTCCGTGCTCGTGCCCGCACGCGACGAGGAGCCCAACGTCGAGAGGTGCGTGCTGTCCCTGCTCGCCCAGGACCATCCGCGTGTCGAGGTCCTCGTGATCGACGACGAGTCCGGTGACGGCACGTGGGCGATCCTCGAGCGGCTCGCACGGGAGGACGCCGGACCTGAGGGCACGGGGCGCCTGCGCGTCGTGCGCGGGACGCCGCCGCCGCCGGGATGGATCGGGAAGAACTGGGCTTGCCGGCAGCTCGAGGACCACGCAGGAGGCGATCTGCTGCTCTTCACCGACGCCGACACCGAGCACGACCCGCGCACCGTGCGCGAGGCGGTCGCCGAGCTCGAACACGCCCGCGCGGACCTCGTGACGGCGATCGTGCGTCACGAGGTCGAGACGTGGCCCGAGCGCGTCGCGGTGCCGATGATGCCGTGGGCGAACATGACGTTCGTGCCTCTCGCGCTCGCCTACCGGACGACCTGGCCGGCCGTATCGACCACGATCGGCCACTTCATGCTCTTCCGGCGAGAGGCTTACGAGCGCATCGGCGGATATGCCTCGGTCGCGGGCAGCGTCATCGACGACGTGGCGCTCGGAAGGCGACTCCGCGCACACGGGCTGCGCTGGTGGCTGCTCGACGGGACCGGCCGCATTCGCTGCCGGATGTACCGGACCGTGCCGCAGATAGTCGAGGGTTTCGGGAAGAACGTCTTCGCGTTGCTCGACTGCCACGTGGCCCTCGGCGCTCTCGCCTGGCTCGCGCTCGCCGGGCTGTTCCTGGCGCCGCTTCTCGCCCTCGCGGCCGGGCACGCCGCCGCCGCGCTCCCAGTCGCTCTCGCGCTGGTCCTCTTCGCGATCGCCTACGCGCGCACTCGCGTGCCGGTCGGCCTCGCCCTACTCTATCCACTCACCGTCGTGTCGCTGCTGGCTGTCGGACTCATCTCGATGGTCGGCACGGTCCGCGGAACGACGACGTGGAAAGGGCGCGTCGTCGTGCGGCAACGGATAAACTGGTTGTGAGGACGGTTCGGCCGGACGGAGGGGCAGCGTGGCGGACATCATCGAGGTCCGAGACCTCGTCAAGCGATACGGAGAGAACGTCGCCGTCGACGGCGTGACGTTCTCCATCCAAGAGGGGGAGACGTTCGGGCTCCTCGGGCCGAACGGCGCCGGGAAGACCACGATCATCTCCGTCGTGTGCTGCCTTCTCGCCCCGAACGGCGGTGACGTCTTCGTCGACGGCGCGTCGGTACGCACGGACCCGCAGCGTGTGAAGCGCTCCCTGGGCGTCGTGCCGCAGGACATCGCCCTCTACCCTACGCTGACCGCACTCGAGAACCTGCGGTTCTGGGGCCGCATGTACGGTCTGTCGGGGAAGACCCTCGACGCCCGCGTCGGCGAGGCCCTCGAAGTGGCCGGCCTCACCGACAGGGCGAAGGAGCGCATCGAGGCGTACTCGGGCGGCATGAAGCGCCGCGTGAACATCGCCGCGGGCATGCTCCACCATCCGCGCGTGCTGCTCATGGACGAACCGACCGTCGGCATCGACCCGCAATCGCGCAACCACATACTCGAGACGGTCCGCCGTCTGGCCGAGGCCGGCACGACCGTGGTGTACACGAGTCACTACATGGAGGAAGTCGAGGCGATCTGCGACCGCGTCGCGATCGTCGACCACGGCAAGGTGATCGGCCAGGGGACGGTGGCCGAACTCCAACAGCTGATCGGCGACGAGAACGCGATCATGCTGCGCGTCGAGGAGGTCCCGGACGAGACGCTGGCGTCGCTGCGTGCGGTACCGGGCGTGGACCGGGTCACGTTCGCCGACGGCGCCCTCGAGGTGCTCGCCCGGGACACGGCCGCGGTGCTCTCCCCGGTCGTGTCGGCGCTCGACGCGTCGGGCGCGCGCGCCTCTTCGATCGACATCGTCGAGCCCAACCTGGAGACCGTGTTCCTGCACCTGACCGGGAAGAGCCTCCGGGACTGACATGATGCGCATCCTCGCCATAGGGCTGAAGGACGTCCGCGTGACGGTGCGCGACAAGCCCGCGCTCGGGATCCTCCTCGGTATGCCGATGGTGCTGATCTTCATCCTGGGTTCCGCGCTGGGCGGCATCGGCAAGGGCGGCGCCGGCCGCGTGCCTATCGCGGTCGTCGCGCTCGACCGTGGAGAAGCGGGGACGCGCATCGCCGAAGCTTTCGAGAGCACGGAGCTCGAGGACGTCTTCGAGGCGCACCGGTTCGTCACCGAGGCGGCCGCGAGACGCGCCGTCGAGCGCGGCGACCTCGCGGCGGCCCTCGTCATCCCCGAGCGGTTCTCCGATGACCTGACGGCGGGATCCGGCGTCAGCTTGCGCGTGTGGGCCGACCCCGGGCGCGAGGTCGCGGCGGGCATCGTGCGCGCGGTGGCCGAGTCGCTGGCGACGCGGGTGTCGGCGGTCGCCGTGGCCGCCCAGGTCACGGGAGAGGCCGTCGGACGCTCCGGGCTCTCTCGCGATCCGAGGGTGGCGATGGCGGCGGCCCGCTCGGCCGCGGACGAGTTGGGGCGCGCCGACGGGCTCGCGAGGGTGCGAGTCGCCGAGGCGAAGGCCCGGCTCCAGCACAAGATGACCACGCTCGATTACTATGCGGGCGGGATGTCGGTGATGTTCCTGCTCTTCGGCTCGATGTTCGGCGCGTTCTCCCTGGTGGAAGAGCGAACGGGGGGCACCCTCGCTCGCTTGCTCGCCGGTCCCGTCTCGCGAGTCCAGGCTCTGGCCGGGAAGACGCTGGGCGTCTTCGTCGTAGGTGTCGTCCAGGCGCTCACGCTCTACGGCTTCACGAGACTGCTCGGGGTGGCGTGGGGACCGGACGTCCTCGCGCTGGGGCTCATCGGCTTCAGTACCATCGTGGCGGTCACGGGCATGGCCCTCATGCTGTCGACGCTCGCGAAGTCGGTGCGCGGAGTGGGCGCGATCGCCCCGCTCGTCATCCAGGTCCAGGCGGCCGCGGGCGGCAGCTTCTTCCCCGTCTCTGCGTTGCCCGAGTGGCTGAGGCCCGTCCACTACCTGACGGTGAACGGGTGGGCGCTCGACGGCATCCTCGCGGTCATGCGCGGGGCGGGCGTGGCCGAGGTATGGCCGAAGGCGTTGGCGCTCCTCGGTCTCGGCGCCTTGTTCTTCGCGATCGGTGTCTGGCGGTTGGAGACCTCGTGATGCGGAAGGTGTTCGCCCTCGTGCGGCTCGACGTCGCGCAGGTCTTCAAGGACCGCTCCCAGCTCTTCGGCATGATCGCGCTGCCGTTGCTGCTCACGCTCTTCTTCGGGCTCATGCTCGGCGGTTCGGGCGAGTCGCGGGTGAGCGTCGCGCTGGCCGACGCCGACGGGTCGGAGGCCTCCATGCTCGCGGCGCGCCTCGTGCGCGAGGAGTCGTCGTTCCGCGTCGTCGAGGCGACGCCCGCGCGCGCACGGGCCCTCGTGGGCAGGGGTGACGCCGCCGCCGCGGTCATCCTGCCGTCGGGGTTCGGGAACGCCGTCCGGCTGGGGCAGCGAGCAGAGATAGAGCTGGTGAAAGACCCGCGCGACACCGCGGCGATCGCGGTCGGGCAGGTGATCGAAGGCGTGGCCGGGAGGATCGCGGCCGACGCGCGGACCGCCGACATCGCACTGCGGACCCTCGAGGACCTCGCGGCGGCGCCGGGCGCCCGGCCGCACGGCCCGATACCGTCCTTCGACGACCTGTACAAGAACGCCGATGCCGCATGGGAGCCGCGGCCGCCCGTCACGGTCGACTCTCGCGAGGTCCGCGCCTCGGCCGTCCGCGGGGACCGCACCGTCCCGATGGGCTTCTCCCAGTTCTCGCTCGGGTTCACGGTCATGTTCGTGCTCTTCATCGCGTTCAACGGAGCGGGCGGCATCCTGGAGGAGCGGGAGAACGGCACGTTGGCCCGCCTGCTGACGACCCCGACGCCCAAGACCGTGCTGCTCGCGGGGAAACTCCTCGGCGTCTACACGACGTGCCTCGCGCAGGCGCTGATAATGATCTCGGTGGGCGCGTTCGTCTTCCGCGTCCCGTGGGGCAACGACCCGTTGGGCGTCGCGGTGATCGTCGGGGTCTACGCGCTGGCGGCGACCGGACTGGGCCTGCTGCTCTCATCGATCGTGCGCACGCGCAGCCAGATATCCTCCCTCGGCTCGGTGCTTGCCGTCGTCCTGGCGATGCTCGGCGGATGCTACTGGCCGATCGACATCGTCTCTCCGACGATGCGCTCCATCGCTTGGTTCACCCCCACGGGCTGGGCGATGCGCGGACTCACCGATATCGTCGTGCGCAACCAGGGCCTGGGACAGGCTTGGACGCCCGCCCTGGTGCTGCTCGGTTTCGCCGCGGTCTCTTTCGTAGCGGGCGTGCGGGCACTCCGCTTCGAATGATGGGCGACGAGACGTGACAGACTGGTTCCTGAAAGGTCTAGCGGTGGGCTTCGTCATCGCGGCCCCGGTAGGCGCCATCGGCGTACTGTGCATCAGGCGCACGCTCGAGGGAGGTCTGCCGCGCGGGCTTGCGAGCGGCCTCGGGGCGGCGAGTGCCGACGCGTGCTACGGCGCGATCGCCGGATTCGGGCTGACGGCGATCTCCGGACTCCTTCTCGGTCTCGAGGCGCCGCTGCGCGGCGCCGGGGGCCTCTTCCTGGTGTGGCTCGGCGTGCGGACCTTCTTCTCCCGCCCGAGAGCAGGCGCCTTCCGGACCGAACCGGCCGGACTCGCGGGGGCGTGGGCGTCGACCTTCGGACTGACGCTCGCGAACCCCTCGACGATCCTCGCGTTCGGCGCTGTCTTCGCGGGGCTCGGGCTCGCGGCGCATCCCGGTGGTCCCGGCGCCGCGGCCGCGCTCACGGTCGGTGTCTTCGTGGGCTCGGCGGTCTGGTGGCTTCTACTCACCACGGCGGTCTCCGTCGTCCGGGGGCGCATGGACGATCGCGCGATGGTCGCGCTCGACCGCATCTCGGGCTCCGTCATCGCGGTGTTCGGCGTCGTCGCTCTCGCGAGCTTGTTCGCTAGCTGACACCGCCGAACACCGCCGCTTCTGTCATCATCGCAAGGAACGCCTGCCGTCCCGAAGGGGCCCGACGACCATGGAAGACCGGCCCGACGCACGTACACTGGTGGCCGTCATCGTCGCGCTCGTCGTCTGGGCATCGGCGTTCCCCGGAGTGCGGGCCCTCGTCGACTCGCGGCACCCGATCTTCGGCCCCGGCCAGATGGCGCTCCTTCGCTTCCTCGTCGCCTCCGCCGCGTTCGCGGTCCTCGCCCTAGCGCGGCGCATGCGGCTCCCCGCGCTGCGTGACGTCCCGCGCATCGCGCTCGCGGCGCTCTGCGGCATCACCATCTACCACCTGGGGTTCACGTTCGGCGAGTCGACCGTGACGGCGGGTGCGGCGGCGCTGATCATCGCGTCGGGACCGATCTTCACCGCTCTGCTCTCCATCGTCTTCCTCGGTGAGCGGTTGAACGCCTGGGGATGGGGAGGCGTGCTGCTAGCCTTCTCCGGGGTGACGCTCATCGCTCTCGGTGAGGGCGGCGGGTTCTCCGTCGAGCGAGGCGCGCTCTTCGTGCTGATGGCGGCGATCGGCACGGCGTTCTACTTCGTGCTGTCGAAGGGGCCGCTGAGGGTGTATGGCGCGCTGGAGTTCACGTCGTACGCGGTCTGGTTCGGGACCGTGCCGATGCTCTTCTTCCTGCCCGGGCTCGCCGCCCAGGTGAGCTCCGCGCCCTCCTGGGCGATCGCTACGATCGTCTACCTCGGCGTCTTCCCCGGGGCCGTCTCGTACGCTCTGTGGTCGTACGGCCTGGCGCGCATGCCCGCCACCAAGACCGCGAGTTTCCTTTACGCGCAGCCCGTGCTGGCGGCGTTCATCGCGTGGGTGTGGCTGCGAGAGGTCCCCGCGTGGCTGACGATCGCCGGCGGGGCGATCGCGCTGGCCGGGGTCGTCGTCGTCGGCACGAGAGGGAAAGCCGTCACGCGCAGGCCCTAGCGGCGTACGGAGAAGCCCGTCTCCCCCAGCGGGGTCTCCCGCGTGACCTCGACGCTCGAGACTCTCGCCCCCCGAGGCCCGGTGCGCGTCCACTCGATGGCGGCTTCGACCGAGCCAACGGGTCCCTCGAAGACCGCCTCGACGCTACCGCCCGGGAGGTTGCGCACCCATCCGGCGAGGCCCAGGCGCCGCGCCGCGTCGACGGTCGACGCGCGGAAGTACACGCCCTGCACGAGACCCGAGACGATCACGCGCGCCCGCGACACCGCTTGATCCATGACCCGCCCTTCGAGCCGGGCTCCCGCCCGAGGTCCGCCGGACGGGAGTAGAATCGCACATCAGGCGGGGATGCGGCCACGCCGGGAGAGGGGGAGACGTGGAGGTGCCTGTCGGACGATGGGCCGATGCCATATCCGTTCGGCGGTCCCGGCGCGCTTTCGACGGCGTGTCCGTCGCCGGCGATCTTCTCGACGCCCTCGACGAAGTCTGTCGATCCTTCAGACCTTTCCCGGAGGTCCGCACGGTCCTATTGAGCGATGCCCCAGCCGACATCTTCACGGGTCTCGTCGCGGGCCTCGTCGGCTCCTACGGTCGCGTGACGGGCGCGCCGTCGGCGCTGCTCTTCATCGGCGTGCCTGGCCCGAAGACGCCGGAGCGCATCGGCTACACTGGTGAGGGCGCCGTGCTCGAGGCGACGGCCCTCGGTGCCGGGACGTGCTGGGTGGGCGGCGCTTTCGACCGCAGGCGCGCGGCGGGACTCGCTGACCTCGCCGAGGACGAGCGTGTCTTCGCGGTCTCGCCCGTCGGGACGCCGCTCGCGCCGCCCGCCGCCACGGAGCGGCTGCTCTTCGGTGCCGGGAAAGAGAAGCGCCGGCGCCCTCTCGACATCATCGCTCCGGGCCGGGAGGACTGGCCCCGGTGGGCGATCGCCGGCGTCGAGGCGGCACGGGTCGCGCCGTCAGCGCTCAACCGTCAGCCGTGGAGATTCTCGCTCGTGGGGGGCGACGTCCTGCTGAAGCACGCCGGACCCGACACCCCGGGGTCCTCGAAGCGGCTCGATTGCGGGATCGCCATGCTCCACTTCGAGATCGCGGCGCACGCGGCCGGCTCCGAGGGGGCGTGGGGGCCGGGCGTAGATGGGACGCTGGCCAGGTGGGCGGAACCGGGGTGATTGTGATTCGTGTCACTATGGTATCATCGACCTAGGAGAAGGATCGGCGCTCGGAAGGGGGACGACCGGTGAGCCGGCGTACGATGGCGCGGCGCATATCCGACGGACTCGTCTCCCCGCGCGGAAGGTTCTTGTGCGCGACCGGAGTCGTCTTGCTGCTCACCTCCGCCGGGGCATTCGCCGATCCGTGGTACCTGCTCAGCGCGGTCATCTTCGTCGGCATCTGGGGGCTTTTGTACCGCCTTTCCCGCGTCTGCGTTCTCGTGCGGCAGCCCCGCTACGCGGGAGCGGCCGTCTTCGTCGACCGGTTCTGCCTCCTCTTGCTCGTCATCGGAACTTACGCCCCGTTCGCGATGGTCGTCCTCACGGGCATGCACGGCTGGATGTTCTTGGCGCTGTTCGGATGTCTCGCCGTCTTCGGTGTCGCGTTCGGCGCCGCGGTCGTGCATTCGCGCCGCTTCCTGACGACGATGGTCCATCTCGTCTGCGTGTGGGTGGGGATCGTCGTCCTGCACCCCGTCGCCGACCGTTTCGGACTCGTCGGGAACGTCGTCCTTCTCGGCGCCGGGCTCGGCGTGACGCTCGCTGTCGCCATCTCGGTGCTCCGCGGGGTCACGAAGCCGAGGATGCTAGCGAAGGTCTTACGCATCGCATGGCTGGCGGTGATCACCCCGCAGGCATGGCACGGCGGGGCGCTCCTGCTGACCGAGCTCTCGGAGCTGGGGCTCTAGGATGATCGCAGGGAACGACCCGACCGCACCCGACACAGGGCGTTCCCGGCGGTCGGGCGCTTCGGGATACACCCTCGGCGAGGAGATAGCCGCAAGCGTAACGCACGGCGTCGGCGTCGCGGCCGCCATCACGGCGCTCGTGCTCCTCGTGGCGTTCGCGTTCGCCCGCGGCACAACGACTCACGTGATCAGCGTGGCCGTGTACGGTTCGACTCTGGTGCTCCTGTACACGGCGTCCACGCTCTACCACAGCGTCACCCACGAGCGGGCCAAGCACGTGCTCAAGGTCATCGATCACGCGAGCATCTACATGCTCATCGCCGGTACGTACACGCCGTTCACCCTCGTGACGCTGCGCGGCGTATGGGGCTGGTCGCTGTTCGGGACGGTGTGGGGGCTCGCTCTCGTCGGGGTGCTGCTGGAGGGCTTCTGGGTGTGGCGTCCGAAGTGGGTGTCCGCGCTCGTATACCTCGGGATGGGATGGCTTGTCGTCGTCGCGATTCGTCCTCTCGTCGCGACACTGCCTCGGGCCGGGGTGGCATGGCTCGTCGCGGGGGGGCTCGCATACACGCTCGGGACGGTATTCTATGTGATGAAGCGCGTGCCCTACATGCACGCGGTCTGGCATCTTTGGGTGCTCGCCGGCAGCGCGTGTCACGTGGTCGCCGTCCTCTTCTACGTCTTGCCCCGCTGACTCCACCGCGACGTCGCGACGAAGGGGGGGCCGATGGCCCCGGAAGTGAAGGGACCGTCGAAGGGCGCGATGCCCGGGATCGTCCTGGTAGTGGCGGGACTCGTGCTGTTCGCCCTGCAGTGGGCGCCCGACGCCGCCGATTCCGCTGTCCTGCTCGCGATCGGCGCGGCGTTCATGACCGTGTACGTGATGCGCGGTCAGTACGGTCTCCTCATCCCGGCGTGCGTCCTGCTGGGCATCGGAGCGGGCGTGCTACTCGAGGATCTCGGCATCGGGCTCTCGGACCCCGTTCCTCTCACGCTCGGAGTCGGCTTCATCGCCATCTGGGCCATCGACCTCGTCAGGCGCCGCTCGACGCCGTGGTGGCCGCTCGTCCCGGGAGGGGTCCTCGTCTTCGCGGGTGTCGCCGACGACTTCGCCGGCGCCGAGGAGGCGCTGGCGAAAGCATGGCCTCTCGCCATCGTGATCGTGGGTGTCGCCATCATCGTCGGGTCCGTGCGGGACCGGGAGCGACCGGCGGACGGCGAACGTACGGAGGAGTCGGGCTCCTAAAGGCGTGGGGAGTTCAGCCGACTTCCGCGGCCGCGTCCGGGTCGAACGGGTTCGTCCGTACGGCGAACGAGTAGAGGAACGGGTAGTTCTGCTGGAGGTGCCCGAGATACGAGACCCACTCACCGAGCAGGGCGGAGTAGGCTCGCCGCATGTCGACGGTCAGATGAGCGTGGTCGGCCTCGGACGTCGACGACAGGTCGGAGCGCGCCGCGAGTTCCTCGCTCAAGTGGAAGAGCGCCCACAGCAACTCCGTGAAGGACTCGTGCTCGAGCAGGTTCGGGTTCTCGAGGAGTCCGAGAAGGAACGAGCGCCGAGACACCAGAAGGTCGCGGAGGTCCGCGAGATCCGCTGCGCGCGAGTCTATCCGATGCTCCCTCGACGCTACCGCGGCACGGGCACGCGCGAAGTCGGCGGGCGTCCACTCCGGCGAGAACCTGAGCAGCGACCTCAGCGCAGCGGGATCGGTGTCGAACGTCGTGATGCGACCGATCGCATCGGTCCCCACCTCGGCGAAGAACGCTCCGATCACCATGTTGAGCTTGTGGAGCATCGAGCGCTTCTCGCGCATCGCGAGCAGGCGGTTGATGATGAGGCCTACGATGAGCACGCTCACAGGGATGAACGCGAGATCGAGCAGCGAGTAGAAGACGGTGTCCGTGTGGCGGTGAGGGAAGCCGAGCCACATCCCGGCGTACAGGACGAGGGTGAGAGCGGCGAGTGATGCGGCGAGCGTGACGGGCCGGTCCTTGGCGCGCATGGATCCTCCCTCGATCGGTCCACTCCGATTCTCGCCCCGGCACGTCGTCCTGTGAAGCGCCGGCTGTGATAACGTCGCAACATCCGGGAGGCGGGAAGGGGCTGGGAAACGATCGTGGCTACGGTTCTCAAGCGCCTCGTCGAGTCGCTTCTCGTCCCGCCCGGGGTCGTCGTGGCGCTGCTCGTCTTCGCGGTGGTGGGAGCGCGGCATGCTCCGCGCCGCGTGCGTGCGCCCTTGTGGGCCGCGCTCCTCATCCTGTGGGCCGCTTCGATCGGTCCCTTCCAGACGCTCCTGTCCGGGCCTCTCGAGCGTGCGTACCGGCCGTATCCCGTGGCGGGCGCTCCCGCAGGCGGAGTGCCGGACGCGATCGTCGTGCTCGGTTCCGGGGTGCGTGGTTCAGCCAAGGAGGCCGTCGGAGGTGAGACGCTCTCGCCGGTCTCGCTCGCGCGGCTCGTCTACGCCTTCGAGCTGCACGAACGCACCGGCGCGCCGCTCGTCGTGTCGGGAGGCGACCCGCTCCGTTCCCAGCAGCGCAGCGAAGCGAGGCACATGGCCGACCTGCTCGCCTCGTTCGGCGTGGACAGGTCCGATGTCTTCATCGAAGAAGGCTCCGAGGACACCCTCGGGAATGCGAACGGCGTCTCGAAGATCCTGGTCTGGGAAGGATTCCGGCGCCCGGCGCTCGTCACGTCCGCGGTCCACATGCCCAGGGCGGTCCGTTCCTTCCGGTCCGTGGGCGTGACCGTCGTCCCGGCGCCGACCGACTACTCCGGCGGCGGCTGGACGGGAATCGGCTCGCTCCTTCCCTCGGCGGATCGGCTGCGTCTGACCGTAGCGGCGCTGCACGAGTGGATCGGGCTCGCCTGGTACCGCGTCGCGCGGGGCGTCTAGGGCTCGCGCGGGTCTTCGTCTCATTCCCGGTCCCTCCGGTGGTCGTCTCGAGGTGTGTACCTCACGCGCGGCACCCGCACTCGATGTCCGAGAGCAGTGGACCGGCGCCGCGGAGGGTATCTAGAACCGTGGAGGCTACACCCGAGGAGACGCGGATGACCGAGGAAGACGAACCGATGCTCCTCTTCGAAGAGGACCCTCTGCCCGCGTGGGTGTGCGATCCGCTCACCCTGCGGGTGCTTGAAGCGACCCCGGACGCATCGGCGTTGTTCCCGGACGGGACCGGGACGATCGTCGGCTCGTCGGCAGCGGACCTCGTTGCGCCGGAGGAGTCCGCGGCCCTGTGCACGTGGTTGCGCGCCGCGGGCGCCACGTCGCGCACGCGTGTTTTCCGATGCGGGCGCCCCGGTGGCGTCGCGCACGTCGAGTTCGCCGTC
Source organism: Coriobacteriia bacterium (assembly GCA_041658765.1). Lineage (NCBI taxonomy): Bacteria > Bacillati > Actinomycetota > Coriobacteriia > Coriobacteriia bacterium. The sequence goes on from JBAZZO010000006.1 coordinate 47,482, forward strand.
CGGCGCGCGACCCGGGGAGGCGTCGAGCGCATCCTGTGCCACGGACGCGACGCGACCGCGCAGCGCGATGCGGAGGCGCGGGCGCGCGGTTGGGAGGAGAGATACAGGGCGCTCACCCTGGGAGCGAACGACGGCATGTGGGAGATCGACCTGCCGGCGCAGCGGCTGAGAGTCTCCCCGCGACTCGCGGCGATGGTCGGTCTCGACGAGGACGATCTCTCGGGCGACCCCGAGGGATGGCTCGGGCTCGTCCACCCCGATGACCGGCCCGACGTCGATCTCGAGATCGACCTGCATCTCAAGGGGCTCACGCCCCACGTCGAGCGCGAATGCCGCATGCTCGCCCGCGACGGCACGTATCGCTGGGTGCTGCTGCGGGGCGAGGCCGTGCGCGACGGCGACGGCGTCGCCGTGCGCCTCGCGGGCTCCCAGACCGATATCGGCGACCGCAAGCGGTTCGAGGAACAGTTCGTGGCGCACGCGCTCTACGATCCGCTGACGGGCCTCGCGAACAGGGCGCTGTTCACCGACCGGCTCTCCTTCATGCTCGCACGCCTGCGCAGGGACCCGCGGCTCCAGTTCGCGGTCTTCTACATCGACATCTACCGCTTCACGGCGGTCAACCAAGGACTGGGCCACGCGAACGGCGATGCGGTGCTGCGGGAGGTGGCGCGCCGGATCGCCGAAGACGCCGGGAGTGGGGCGACCGTCGCCCGTTTCGGGGGCGACGACTTCGCCCTCCTCATGGAAGAGCCCGATGCGGTGTCGGAGCCGCTCGCGCGAGCGCGAGGACTGCTCGCCTCGTTCGGCGAGCCGGTCCGCATCGGGGGCGAAGAGGTCTTCGCCCGGGCGAGCGTCGGCGTCCTGGTATGTTCCGATCCCGATACGGGACCCGAGGATGTCATCCGCGACGCGGAGACCGCGATGCGCCGGGCGCAGGAGGAAGGCCCGGGCGGCGCGGTCCTGTTCGTCCCAGGGATGCAGGCGGATGCGGCGCAGAGGCGACAGGTCGAGGCCGAGCTGCGCCGAGGGCTCTCTCGTGGCGAGATAGTGCCGTACTTCCAGCCGATAGTGTCCCTGCGCGGCATGCGTATCGTCGGCGCCGAAGCGCTCGCGCGCTGGGTCCACCCCGAGCGCGGGGTCGTCTCCCCGGTGGACTTCATCCCCGTCGCGGAGGAGACCGGGTTGATCGTGGATCTCGGGGAGGCAGTCCTTGCCGCGGCTTGCGTGAGATGCCGTTCGTGGCTCGACGACCATTCGCCGGACGTCTCGGTCGCGGTGAACCTCTCCGCACTGCAGTTCGTCCCGGAACGACTCTCCGCAGTCGTCGCGAGCGCTCTGGCCGACAGCGGTCTCGAACCACGCCATCTCGAGCTGGAGGTCACGGAGAGCGCCGTGATGCATGATCCCGAATCGTCGCTCGCGATCATGAACGATGTCTCCGCCTACGGGGTCAGGTTCTCTATGGACGACTTCGGGACCGGATACTCGTCGCTGTCGTATCTCAGGCGCTATCCGTTCGACTCGATCAAGGTCGACCGTTCGTTCGTCACCGACGTGGCGACGGACGCGGACAGCGCCATGATGGTCGCCGCGATAGTCGGTCTCTCCCACGGCTTCAAGGCGTCGGTGGTCGCCGAAGGGGTCGAGACCGTCGAGCAGCTCGACTTCCTCCGCGCGCTCCGCTGCGACCAGGTCCAGGGGTTCCTGCTGGGAAGACCGATGCCGCCGGACGACTTCGCCGCGCTGCTCGACGCCGGACTCCCGGGATACCTGCTGCGGGCCTAGCGTGTGTCCCCGAACGGAAGGAGTGCCGAAGCCGGTGAGGACATCGCGGTTCCTGGAGAGGGTCGACCTCGTCGAGGGCGTAGCCTCCTTCCGGTTCGAACGGCCGAAGGGGTACGCCTACGAGCCCGGGCAGTACTTCGACGTTCGACTCGAGGCTGTGCGAGACGGTCGGGATGTCGAGCGCTTCACGATCTCCTGTGCGCCTGGGGACGCATACCTAGAGTTCACGACCCGCCTCTCGGGCTCGGCCTACAAGACCGCGCTCCAGGCGTTGCCCGAGGGCGGGGCCGTGGCCGTGTCGGACGCGGCGGGTCGACTGGTCGTCCCCCCCGGCGAACTCGAGACCGGCTTCCTCCTTGGCGGGATCGGGATCACTCCCGCACGCAGCATCCTGCGCGATGCGGCGCAGCGCGGCACGGGTCTGTCCGCGACGCTCTTCTACGGGAGCCGGGACGCGTCCAGCGTGGCGTTCCGCAACGAGCTCGATGCCTACGAAACAGGAGGCGCCGGCGTTCGCGTGGTCCACGTGCTCGCGGCACCGTCCCCGGGTTGGGCCGGGGAGACGGGATTCATCACGGCCGAGATGGTGCGCCGCCACGTGAACGACCCGAGTCGGCTCTGGTGGGCTGTCAGCGGACCGCCGGCGATGGTCGCGGCGATGCGTACCGTCCTCGACGACCTCCGCGTTCCCCCGGACCGGGCGGCCTTCGAGTTCTTCGCGGGATACTGACGCGGATGGCCCGGAAGAGGGTACATACACTTGTGAGCATGATACCCGCTGGGGTATGAGAGGGACCGCGGGATCCCCGCGGTCCAGGAAAGGGAGTGGCCCAGATGCAGATCGCGGCGCGCGTGTGTCACTACGAGCGCATGAACTACGAGAGGTTCTTTGCTCGGGTCTTCGTGGCGCTCGGAGGTGTGTTCTGGATCATCGCGGCGTTCAGCTCTCAGATGGTGTTCCGCGGAACGAACGCTCTCGGTGCGATGGGCACGGCTGTTCTCCCGCTCGGGATCACCGTCGGCGCCCTCGTCGTCGGCTGGTTCTTCGAGCGGGTGGCGGGGATCGCGCTCCTGGCGGGCGCCGTCGCTTCGCTGGCGTGGGGTCTGGTCGCCGGCTGGGAAGCCGGAGTCTGGTGGACGACGCTCGGAGAGTTGACCGTCCCTCTGGTCGTCTCGGGCGTGCTCTTCCTGCTCGCCGCGCGCATGCAGGACATCTGCGCGTCCGCGACCGCGAGGTCGACGGACTAGGTCTCGACGACCTCCACAAGCTCTATCTCGAACGTCAGCGTCTGGCCCGCGAGCGGATGGTTGAAGTCGAGCGTGACGCTCTCGTCGCCGACGGCCGTTATCGTGGCCGCGAGTTCCTGACCGTCCTCGGCGACGAGGCGCACGACGGCACCCACGTAAGGGTCACCGGCGAACGCTTCGAGAGGGGCTATCTGCACCGCTTCTTCGACGCGCTCCCCGTACGCGTCTTCCGGAGAGAGGCGTACCGAAGTGGTGTCGCCGATGGCGAGTCCCGAGACGGCATGTTCGAAGCCCGGGATGATCTGCCCCGAGCCGAGAGTGAACTGGAGCGGGTCACGTCCGGCACTCGAGTCGAACTCGGAGCCGTCATCGAGTGTCCCGCGGTAGTGGACGCGGACGGTCTGTCCGTTGCTGGGCATGGCTCCTCCGGTCGTCAACGGGAGCGGACGTGTCCACTCTAGCATCCTCCGGGCCGGGTGGCCGTCGGCCGGTCGTCGCCGATTGTGACGCAGGACACAGTTCGTGCTACCGATGGTCGGCCCGGTCGTCGCATCGGCATACCGTTCAGACTCAGTTCACGCCCGCTGGACTCCATACCCTCACGGACTCCAAGGAATTGGGTAAACTTTAGAGGCTCCACCGGCCGATAACAACGGTGTCCATCATCCGCCGGACAAGGTGCCGTCTCGCTCTTGAGGCGTGCCGAGGAGGGATGGCGTGGGGACACCGAGCGAGGACGGGAGCGACGTGTACGACCTCGAGGGCGTTCTGGGACCTTCGGTCATGCAGTTCGTCGACCACCACGTCAGATCACTTCTGACGTGGGATATCCTCGTGTTCTTCCACCGCAACCCCGACGCGGTCCTGGATGTGGAGGGTCTGGCGTCGAGGCTCGGTCGCCGCGTGGACGAGCTGGAACCCGAGATAGATTCGTTGTGCGCCGGCAGGATACTGCAGAACGCGGGCGGTCTGGTCCGCTACAAGCCGAGCGCCGAGATGCGCGATGCCATCGGGAAGTTCGTCGAGGCGTGCCAGGAGCGTGGCCGCCGGCTCGCGCTCATCGCGCTCGTCCTGCACAAGATCAATCCGCATCCCGGCCAGTAGCAGGGCCGCACACGCGGGATCACAGGTGGTCCGCGACCGCCGCGTCGAGGCTCTCGGGTTCGACGACCTCGACGATCGTGAGTTCGGACTCGGCGAGGTCGACGTCGACCGGTTCCGCCGCCTGCAGTCCGTCCGGGCCATAGACGATCCTTACCACGGGCGTGAGAAGGTCCGTGCCCTTGCGGCACACCACGCCGACCGACAGGTCCGAGAGTCGGACCATGCAACCGATCGGGAAGACGCCGAGCGCACGCACGAATAGTCGCGTGAAGACAGGATCGAGCGCTTTTGACTCCTGAAGAAGCCGGACGACGGCCTTGTCGGGAGTGCGGCTGTTGCCGGACGCATCCGGTTTCGTCAGCATCTCGTAGCGGTCCGCGATGGCCACCATCCGGCTGAACGGGTGCGGGACGTAGAGGTCGTCCCTCTCGGGGAATCCGCTGCCGTCCACGCCCATGTGGTGCTCGTACGCGACCAGCATCGGAGCGCGGTCGTCTCCGGGCATCCGCGCGAGGATCTCGGCGCCGACGACGGGGTGCATCGCGCGCGCAGCCTCCGCCTGCTCGGGATCGGAGACGTCGTACATAGCCTTCCCGATATCGTGGAGGAGCGCCGACAGCCCGAGCGATTCGAGGCCCTCCTGCGGAAGGCCGAGCTGCGCGCCTAGGGTGAGTGCGTAGATCATGACGTTGATGGAATGGAAGAGACTCTGCTCGCTCGAGGCGCGAAGGGTCGCCATGCCCAGCACCGCGGCCTCGTCTTCCATCAGCCGGCCGAGGATGGATTCGACCATGCCGCCGGCCTGCACGATATCGGGCTCCCCGCCCTGCTGGATGCGGGCGGAGACCCGGCGCATGACGCCGACGAGTTGGTGGTAGAGCGCGCGGTCCTCCCTCCGTTTCCGGTCGCGGTCCTCGCGGTCGTCGTCGGGATCGGCGAGCTCGGTCACTGCGACGTTCGTCGCCCCCCGCGCGAGAAGGGCCGCGTCGAGGTCGGGCTCGAGGTCGGGCCTGAGCGACAGCACCTCCGCGACCGCGACCGCGTCCGTCTCCGTGAACCCCGGCTGGAACGTGAGGGACACGAGACGGCGCGCCTCGAACGCCTCCGCGAGTGCGCACACGCCCGGTGCGTCGTCGGCGAGGATGTGGCTGCCCGCGTACAGACCGCCTTCATGGATGTTGAGCGAGAACGGGCCCGATGCCGCGCAAGCGCGTATCGCCCCCACGAGCGCTTCGAGCGCTTCCCGGTGACGCGGGTGGGTCGGAGGGTAGAGCTGGAGCGCCTTTCGCGCCCCGGCGATCGCGGCGACGGCTGCAAGTGCGATGTCGCTCATCGCTCGCCCCCCTTCGCCTGGATCTCGAGCGCCTGTCGCGCGAGTTCCTGTACCTGGGCGAAGTCCCCACGCTTGATCAGCGCGCGCCGCTGCACGAGCGCGCGCAACGCGTCGGTCGCGGCCGCCTCGGGCACTCGCGCGAGGCAGCCGATCAGCTCGCGCGCGAACCGGAAGTCCTTGCCGTCGACGTCGATCTCACCGAGGCGGGCGGCGATGGCCGCGCCGGACCCCGGGATACCGCTGTGAGCGGTCAGGCGGGCTGCCGCGATCGCGACCTCCATGCTCGGGTCCCGCATGAGCGAGGAGAGGCGCGGGAGCGCCGACGGGCTTCCCGAGGCGGCGAGTCCCTTGGCGGCCTCGCGTCGCGACTGATCGTCGCCTCGCTTCAGCAGACAGTCGAGCGCGGCGCTCGCGCGCGGATCGCTCGCACACGCGAGACGTCTCGCGATGGGAGCGACCTGGAACCACTGGGCGTTCGCGGCGAGGGCGGGAAGCGTGTCCACGAGACGCCGCCCGAGCAACGGCTCGGCGAGCTCGAGGCCGTCGCGACCCGGGAGCGCGAGGGCGGCGGCGGTGAGCGCAGTCTGGGCGACCTCGCCGCCGCGACGGAGGATCTGCTGCGCGACAGGCACGAGGCCGGCGTCCTCGTCGACCGCCTCCAGGAGCGCGGTCATCGTGGCCTCGGCGAGAGAATGCTCTATGGCGGCCGTGAGGACCGCGGTAAGTTCGGGCCACGGCTGCACCGCGCGTCCTTCGCGCGCCGCGAGCTCGGCGATCACTCGGTCCGCGAGCTCGAGTTCGCGCTTGCGGACGAGCACGCGGACCATCCCGGCGAGGCTCTCCACGCTCTTGCGGTAGAGAGCGAAATCGCTCTGCTGGTCGAGGAGGGAGAGCATCGTGGCCACCGCGCGGGCCTCGGTGCGGCCGACGTCGGCGGCGACCTCTTCGCATGCCCGTGCCGCGGCGTCCTCGTCGACCGACGCGACCTCCGCGACCTTCAGGTAGCCGTGTTCGGCCTCGAGCAGCGGCTGCTCCGCGGCGTTCGAAGAGCGCACCGCGAGCATGTGCCCGAGGAAGTCGACCTCCTTCGGAGTGTGGCCCGCCGTGGGGAGCAGAGACCTGACCTCGGAGAGGACCGCGTCGAGACGTCCACCGAGCGGGAGGCACGTCAGCGCGTTCGAGAGCGAGAGCATGTTCTTGCCGTAGAGGCCACCGGTGACGGCTCCGGCCACCTGGTCCGTCCCGAGGCGGGCGAGGAACTCGCCGACCAGTGGTCGCGCGGCGGTCTCGTCGATGCCCAACCCGAGTATCGCGTCGCGACCTTCGGGGTCGAGGCCGCCGAAAGCTTCGGCGAGAGAGGCGAGAAGGCGCGAGCGTCCTTCCGCGCCCGAAGCGTCGGCCAGCTCGAGAAGGCCGTCGGCGAGAGTCGCCTGATCTCCACGTGCCGCCGTGCTCAGCCAGGTCGCGAGTCGCCCGGGATCCGCGGCCAACTCGGCGAGGAAGTCGTCGGCCATGTCGTCGCCGATCTCAGCGAAACCTGCCTCGACGACGGTCAGGGCCACCTCCATCACGCGCACCCGCTCGACGCCACGTGCCAGTAGGGCTGCCGAGAGCCCGCCGTCGGCGAGGACCGCCTCTGGTTCGGCGAGGACCGCCTGAAGGAACGAGAGGAGCTCGTCGGTCGAGCACCCGGGAAGGACGTCGAGTTCCGCGACGCCGTGGCCGCGAAGCGTCTGAGCGAGGTCTCCCACGGCCGGGGAGACGGCCACCGGCAGGCCGGCGGCCGAGAAGCCGGACCGGGTCACGGCCAGAGACAGGACCGGCCTTCCAGAGAGGCACTCGGCGATGGCGTCTGTCGCCTGCACGAGCGATTCGCGCGGGATGGGGCTCGACGGTGGATAGAGGCGGAGGCTGCGCGCCGCGGAGGCCATGGCGCGAACCATCGCGTCCACGCACTGTTCTCCCTGGTTGTCCGGCATCCTCACCATCCTCGCGACGAGCCTGCGCCGAGCCGACGCTCCGTGCCGCCGGGTAGATTCTCCGGCAACGCCTCGGCCGCGTCCATCATCCACCAGGACCTGCTTGCCCGCGCTGTTTGCGGCCGGTGACTCCTGGTAATGTATCGTCCATGGGCAGCTACCTGGGCGAGATGTTGCTGATCGTTGCACTCGTCGTGTTGAACGGCTACTTCGCCGCCGCCGAGATCGCCCTCATCAGCGCCCGGCGCGCGAGCTTGAAGGCCGTCGCCGACGCCGGGTCGGAGGGCGCGAGGGTCGCGCTGCGGCTGACGGAGGATCCCTCGCGGCTGCTCGCCGCCGTCCAGGTCGGCATCACCTTCGTCGGCTTCCTCGCTTCCGCGACGGCCGCCGTCAGTCTCTCGCAAGGCGTCGCAGGGTGGCTCCGTTCGCTCGGATCCCCCGGGCTCGCGCGGGTCGCCGGTGGGCTGTCGGTGGTGCTGGTCACCGTCGCGGTCTCGTACCTGACGCTCGTGCTGGGCGAGCTGACCCCGAAGCGTTTGGGCCTACAGCGGGCGAACGCCGTCGCCGTGAGGGTGGCGAGGCCGATCGCGGTGCTGGCGGTGGTCGCGGCGCCGCTGACCTGGCTGCTGACCGTCTCGACCGACCTTGTCGGGCGGCTCTTCGGTCTGCCGCCGGGAGCGGGTCGCCCCGGCGTCACCGAGGAGGAGATCAAGCTCCTCGTGACGGAGCAGGGGACGCTGCTCGACGAAGAGAAGCGGATGATCCACGAGGTGTTCGAGCTGGGGGACACCGTCGCGCGCGAGGTCATGGTCCCCCGGGTGGACATGGTGCTCCTCGAGGACACGGTCACTCTCGGGGAAGCGCTGGGTGTCTTCACACGATCGGGATATTCGCGCCTTCCGGTCTTCCAGGAGGACCCCGACACCATCGTCGGCGTCGCGCTGCTGAAGGACCTCGTCGGTCTCGCGGCGTCCGGCCGTCTAGGCGAGCCGATCACGGAGCACATGCGCGGGCCGATCTTCGTGCCGGAGACGAAGCCGGTGCTGGCGCTCCTCTCGGAGATGCAGCTGACGCGCACGCACCTCGTGGTCGTCGTCGACGAGTACGGGGGCACGGCGGGGCTCGTCACGATCGAGGACATCGTCGAGGAGGTCATCGGCGAGATAGCGGACGAGTTCGACAAGGAGCGCCGATACGTCACACAGACCTCCGACGGCGTATGGGCGGTGGACGCGCGGTTGAGCGTCGAGGAGGCGCGGGAGACGTTCGGGTGGCCGGTGCCGGAGTCCGACGAGTACGAGACCGTGGCCGGTTGGGTGCTGATGGAGCTCGGCCACATCCCGGTCCCTGGTGAGACGGTGTGGATGGAGGGTTTCGAGGTCCGGGTGGAGGCGGTCCGCCGCCGGCGCATCGCGCGCCTCAAGGTCAGCAGGGAGTCCGGCGCCTGACGCCGGGTGGACGAGGAGGAGCCCATGGGCAAGACGCTCTACAGGAGCCGCGATGACCGCACGATCGCGGGAGTCTGCGGCGGGATCGCGGAGTACGCGGGGCTCGACCCCGCGCTGGTGAGGCTCATCGCCGTCGCGCTGGCGGTGATCACGCACGGCGGAGCCATCCTCGCCTACGTGATCATGGCGCTCGTCGTGCCGGAGACGCCCCTCGACGGCGTCGCGCAGTCCCCGGAGGCGACGACTCCGCAGCAGGCGGCGTCGAGTCCCGCACCCGCGCCGGTCGCCCCGGCACGCAGCGGCAGCGGACGCGGAGGAGCGACGTTCGGCCTCGTCCTCGTCGCGGTCGGCGCCGTGCTGCTCGTCGTCCGGTTCGCGCCGGGGCTCGATCTCGGCAGGCTCTGGCCACTCATCATCGTGGCGGTCGGCGCCGCGATGATCTTCGGCGGACGGAGGGGCTGAACCGACATGGACGTGAAGCGTGCGTTCGAAGGGCTGACCGTCATCGCGGCCGGCTCGATCCTGCTGGGGAACTCGCTCGGCTACCTCCCTTGGTCGGTCTGGGCGTCGATCCTCTCTCTCTGGCCGCTGCTTTTAATCGCTGCGGGCATCGACATCATCGGGCGCAGTCTCGACAACACGTGGTTGAGGGCGCTGTCGAGCTTGCTCGTGATCGGCGGGCTCGCGTTCGGGGCGCTCGTCATGACGCCCGGCGAATTCGGCCCATGGGTGATCGCCTCGCCGTTCGCGGAGCGCGGAGAGGCGAAGGACTTCTCGTTCTCCGAACCGCACGACGCCGCTGTCGAGCGCGGCACGCTGCGCGTGCGTGGAGGCGTGGGCAAGGTCACGTTGAGGGGAGGCTCGGACCTGCTCTCCGCCGAAGGGCGGACGCCGTTCGGTCCGTTCGTCTTCGCCGTGGAGAAGGATGGCGCCGATGTCGATGCCGAGGTGGCTCCGGGCAGCGGTGATGTGACGGGCGACTTCGGCGACGCGGAGACGACGATCTCGCTCGACCGGCAGGTGCTATGGGACCTGCGGCTCGACGCCGGGGTGAGTGACGTGCGCGCAGACCTCTCCGACGTGCGCCTGAGCGCCGTGGACGTGCGGATGGGAGTGTCGAAGGGCACGCTCACCCTCGGCGCGCCCGGTCAGCCTTGGAGTTCGAAGCGCGAAGTGGGCACGGCCCGCATCGACACGGGGGTCTCTTCGTTCACGTTCAGGGTTCCGCGCGACGTCGCGGTGCGCGTCGAGTCCCGAAGCGGTATCGGCAGCGTGGACGTCGGCGACGGCTTCACGCGCCTTTCCGACTCCGGCGGCCGGCGCGTCTGGGAGACCGACGGTTTCGCCGACGCGGGGCGCGTTTGGATCGTGGATCTTCGCAACGGGATAAGCACCGTGCGCATCGAGCGGTACTGAAGGAGGCGGTCATGGACGAGAAGGGCTCTCATCGAGACGACCGCGGTCCGGCGCTGATAGGAGGCGTCCTCATCGCGATCGGTCTCTACCTGTTCGTCTCGCGCATGGTCGTCGTGCCCGCGTTCTTCTCGACCGCATGGCGCGGCATGCGCGACGCCGGATGGCCGCTCGCGCTCATCGTGGCGGGAGCGGCGCTGATCGTGTTCGCGAGGGATCCGCGCTTCACGCCTCCGGCGAAGGGGACGAGGCTCTACCGCAGCAGGACGCAACGGATGGTCTCGGGCGTCCTGGGAGGGGTCGCCGAGTACCTCGGGGTCGACGTGACGGCGGTCCGTCTCGCGGTGGTCGCGGCCGCGCTGCTCTTCGGCCCAGGGGAGGCGGTCGTCGGGTACATCGTCGCGACGTTCGTCGTCCCCGAGCCGCCTGGGCAGGCCTGACCCGGCGATGGTCCCTCTCGCGCCAGCCGGCCCGACCCGCCCCGGCGACGTCATCGATGCGCATACGCACCTGTTCTCGTTGCCGCTGCTCCAAGAGTACGTCGACGCGCACCCCGAGGAGAACGCGCGCTTCCGGCAGGCGGTGAAGGAGAAGCGCTTCGGGAGGCGCGGAGAGGCGCTGCCCGACCTCGCTCCCGACGCGATGGCCCGCTTCTACGTCGAGCGCATCGAAGCGGCCGGCGTGGCGAGGGCGGTCGTGATGTCGGTCGTGCCGGATTCGAGCTACACGCGGGACTTCATCACAGCGGCGAACGGGCACGTCCACGCGCTGTGCTCCATCGACCCCCGCGAGCCGAGGGCGCCGGCGATGCTCGAGCTGGAGATGGCGGCCGGTTTCCGCGGCGTGAAGCTCCTGCCGGTGAACCGCAAGTACCGTCTCTCCGACGAGGCATGCCGTCCCTTGTTCGAGAAGGCCTCCGAACTCGGAGCGGCGATCGTCGTCCACTACGGCGTGACGGTCGACCCCACGGGCGACCTGCGATACGCGGACCCGCTCGACCTCTCGCCGGTCGCCCGCGACTTCCCCGACGTCACGTTCGTGATAGCGCACTTCGGGGCGGGTTTCTTCACGCAGGTCCTCCAGCTCGCCTACCAGTGCAAGAACGTCTGCGTCGACTCGTCCGGGACGAACAACTGGATCGATTACGATCCGCACGGCTACACGCTCGCCCAGGTCTTCGAGCGCTCGCTCGTCGCTCTCGGTCCCGAGAGGGTGCTGTTCGGCACCGACGCGGGGACCACCGCACCGTATCGGGAGTGGATCAAGTTCCAGCAGTTGCGCACCCTCGAGGAGTTGGGGCTCTCCGAGGGCGACCGCGACCTCATCGCGCGCGGCAACGCGGTGCGCATCTTCCGGCTCGAAGGCTGAAGGGGGCGGGACCCGCGATCGACTACGACGAGTTCGTCGACTGGGAGAAGCGCCTCGCTCGTGAGGGGCCGTTCTTCCGCGACGTCTTCTCGGCCGCGGGCGTGCGACGAGTCGTCGATGTCGGATGCGGGTCGGGCCGCCATGCGCTGCTCTTCGCGTCGTGGGGGCTCGAAGTCGTCGGGGTCGATCCCGATCCCGGGATGCTCGCCGCCGCCAGGGCGAACGCGGCCGCGGTCGGGCTGGACGTCCCATTCCTCGAAGGCGGGTTCGGAGGGGTCGCGGATCTCGTGGGAGAGACCGACGCGCTCACGTGCACGGGGAACGCGCTGCCGCACGTGTCCGGCGTCGAGGGGCTGCGGGAGGCGCTCGCCGACTTCTCCGCCGCCGTGCGCCCCGGCGGGGTCCTCGTGCTCCACCTTCTCAACCACGATCGCCTCGTCGACGGGCGGGTCCGCAGCGTTCCGCCGGTCGTCAGGGACACGCCGGAAGGGACGAAGGTCTTCCTACGCGTGCTCGACCATCTGGACGACGGCATCAGGTTCGACTTCCTCACGCTGACACGGGGGCCTTCCGGAACGTGGGCGCTCGCCTCGCGCAGCTCCGTCCACACCGTGTTGAGGAGCGCGTTCCTCGCCGGCGAGCTCGAGCGGGCGGGCTTCGTGGGCGTCGCCCTCTTCGGCGATCATGCGGGTGCTGCTTTCGACCCGATGATGCACGAGTCGGTCATCGTCACCGCGAGACGCGCGTAGCGAGACGCGGGCCGAGGGAGCAGCGTGTCCCGCGCGCGGCGTCGCAGGCCGCGACCGGCGGGGTGAGGCCGTCGATCTCGTCGCGCAGCGCCGCGTACAGGTGACACAGCGGGAGGCCGGCGACGTTCTGGTAGCACTCGCCGTCGTCGACCGAAGCCAGGTGCCGCTCGATGTTGTAGGCGCCGGCGCATCCCATGAGCTCGCCGTCGGCGACCCACGCGGCGATGTCGGCGTCCGACAGCGCTCGCATCCGCACGCGGGTCGTGACCGGGAAGGAGCGCCCCGGGCCTTCGCCCGGCGCGAGGAGGGCCACTCCGGTGACGACCTCATGGACGCGGCCGGAAAGGGCGCGAAGCATCCGGCACGCGTCGTCGAGGTCGCGCGGCTTCCCGAGTACCTCTGTGCCGAGGATGACGAGCGTGTCGCACGCCACGACGGTCGCGTCGTCCGCGGACCGCCGCGCCGCGAGGGCCTTCTCGGCGGCGAGCGACACGGCGAGAGCGGGAGGGTCCTTCGCGAGCGGGCCCGCGAGATCTTCAGGCGTGTCCGTCGCGGTGACCCCGTAGGGGACGCCGAGCCAGGCGAGCAGTCTCCTGCGTCGGGGTGAAGCGGAGGCCAGCAGCAGCGGGGCGTGGGACGGGCGGTCCATGGCGGGAATGATACCACCGTGACGCGCGCGGTGCGGGCGAGGGCGTGTGTCACAATGTAGGTGGCTTTCGAGCAGTGGGGAGGAGGGGATAGGGTGACCGCTCGAGCGAGCAGATCGAGCGGCGCGCCGTCGTCCATCCAGCGGTTCGTCAAGCAGCTTCTCGTGACGTGCAAGGCGGTCAAGCTCTACCCTCTCTCGAGCAACATCCCTCTCGAGAACGCCCAGGCCGCCGCGGTCATGCTCCACGGGATCCTGGAACGCGGGCCCGATGTGAGCTTCGGCGTCACCAAGGACGCGCTCGTCTTCGAGGGCGTTCCCGTGTACCCGGGACAGCCGACGTACACGGCCTTCGCGCGCGAGTTCTTCTCCCGCAACCTCGCCGAGTTCCGCTTCCATTCAGGAGTCACCCCCCAGGAGATCGCGCGCTTCCTAGGCGTGCTCCGATACGCCCCTGACGAGATCGCCGCGGCCGGGGGCTTCGAGACGATGCTGTGGGACCTGCAGGTGGACTGCGTCACGGTGAAGGATTTGAGCGCTCGGCTGGTGGACACCGAGATCCCGCAGGCCGGGGAGGGAGCGACACGCTCCGGCGAGCCTTGGCCTCCGGACGCCGAGCGCATCGACCACGCGCTCTCCGTCGCGTACGTCCGCCGACCCCGCGACCAGCGGCTGCTCGTGCGCGTCATCGAGGAACCGGCGGTGGTCGCGGCCTTCTTGCGTGAGTTCCTAACGGGTCGCGGCGAACGGCCGGACGAGGGCGTCGCGGAACGCGTGGCCGCGCTCGCGCACGTGACGGCGCGCGAGGTCCCCTCCGACCAGCCCTCTCTGCTGCGCTCGCTCGCCGACGCGGTCCTCGACCTTCCTCCCGACGCGCTCCGAGGCGTGCTCCGCGACGCGGTGCTCCCCGACGCGCGCAACGACGAAGCGCTCGCCGATCTCGTGCGCCAGATCGGCGTGGACGCGGCCCTGCAGGCGATCGTCACCTGCGGCGTGGCCGAGGATGCGGAGAGTGAGGCGATGTGCCGCGCGATCCGCACACTCGCACTCGTCTCCGAAGTCGAACGTTCCGACGTCGTGGCGCGCACGCAGGCGTCGCTCGAGGACGCGGGCTGTGACCCCGGCTTCGTCGCGCACGTGCTCGAGGGGGTGGCGCCGACCCGGCTGAAAGTCCGGGAGCGTCTGCGTCCCGACGAGGAGCGTCCGGAAGACACCGTACTGCGTCTTCTCGACCTGGCGCCGGCGGCCGTGGGCCCGGACGACCCCGGCGACCCCGAGACCGAGGCTCTTCGCGAAGAGGCTCGCGTCGGGATCACGGACGGGGACATCCTGGGAGCCTTCGTGACGCTCGCGACGATCGAGACCCGGCCGGATGCGTTCTCGACGGTGATGTCCACCATCGAGGACAACCTCGGACTCCTGCTAGAGCGCGCCGACCTCGATGTGGCCGCCGACGCGGCGGAGGCGCTCGCGGCCGCGGCGTCCGATCCCGCGTTCGACGAGCGGCGGAGGACGCGGGTCGAGAACGCGCTCGTGAAGCTCGCGCAGCCGAAGGCGGTGCGGACGATCGCGGACGCGATGCGTGTCTTCCGGCCCGGCTCCGACGAGTACGCCGCATGCCATCGCCTTCTCGACGTCCTAGGTCGTCATGCGATCTCCCCGTTGCTGGAGGTCCTCGCGGACGAGGAGGACCGGGCGGCGCGCAAGACCATCGTCGACCTCGTCGCGTCGATGGCGGACGGGTTCGTCGACGATCTCGGCGAGCGAGTCGCCGACCCGCGATGGTACTTCGTGCGGAACGTCATCGGCATCCTCGCGAAGACCCGCAGCGCCAAGGCGCTGCCACACCTTGGGCGGACGCTGCGCCATGCGGACGCGCGCGTACGCAGGGAGACGATCCGGGCGCTCGCCGGGATCGACGATCGGCTGGCCGACCAGATGCTCGTCGCGGCGCTGGCTGACGAGGACGCGCAGAACGTGCAGCTGGCTGCGCGCTACCTGGGCAAGGGCACCGTGCGTGGTGCGACGGCCGCGCTCGCGGAAGTGGCGAAGGGCGAAGGCCGCGGCAGCCGCGACGGGGGACCGCGTATCGAGGCGATAGGCGCTCTCGGTTCGATCGGCGATCCCGCGGCGGTGCCCGCGCTCGAGGCGATCCTGCACGCGCGCGCGCTGCGCGGCGCGGCGAAAGCGCGCGAGCTGCGCGCGGCGGCCGAAGCCGCCCTCGCCGCGTTGCGCGGTCGAGGGGGTGCGCCGCTGTGAGCGCGGGCGGGATCCGCTCGGGCGACCCCACGGACGGAGCTTTCGGCGCCGTCTTCTCAGCCAGGCAGGTCGCTCGCGTGCGCGAGCTTCTCGCGCGCCTCTACAACGCGCGCCGCATGATCCGCTTCTACCCGTCGGACCATCCCGCGGTCGGCGAGGCGCTCGCCGGTCTCATGGCCACCATCCGCGCGTTCCACGCCGAGGGGGCCGACGTCCCGCTCACCTTCTTCGAGGACGAGCTGCTCCTGGGCGATCAGCTCCTTCCGGAAGACAGCGTGATGTTCGACCAGCTCATCCGGGACATGATGAGTATCGGCGCGGGCAGCGTCACCTTCCGGGCGGGCCTCGACGAGTCCGAGCTCGAGCGAGCGGTGCGGGTGCTCTCGCTCGAGGTGGGAGAGGTGCTGCGTGCCGGCGGGCTCGAACGTGCCGTCGCCGTCGCGGACCTTCCTCACGTGACGTTCGCGACGGTGACCATCGTGGAGAAGGAGAGCGAAGAGGAGACGGACGCCGTCCCTGGACGCGGTCCGGCCCGCCGGGCCTACAGCGCCGCCCTGGACCTCATGCGCGAACTGGAGCGTGTCATCCAGCGGCAGGAATCGCTGGGGGCCGGGCGTATCAGGGGGGTCGCGCGCAGCCTCGTCGAGAATGTCCTGTCGAACCGGTTCGCGATGCTGGAGCTGTCGGGACTGAAGGACCACGACGAGTACACGTTCTACCACTCGGTGAATGTCTCCGTCCTCTCGCTCGCCGTCGGATCGGCGATCACACACGACCTGCGGTTCCTCTCCTCGCTCGGCGTGGGGTCGCTCCTCCACGACATCGGGAAGATGACCGTCGACCTCGAGATCCTGAACAAGCCCGGCGCACTCACGTCTCATGAGTGGGCGGACGTGCGACGCCATCCCGTACTCGGCGCCGAGACGGCGGCCTCCATCCCGGGCCTCGATCGTTCGTCCGTCGTCGTCGCTCTCGAGCACCATATGCGCTTCGACCTCACCGGCTACCCCGCTCGGAAGCCGGAGCGCCGGCAGCATCTCGCGAGCCGCATCGTGGCGATCGCCGACGCATACGACGCCATGACCTCGCGAAGGGCGTATTCCGCGGCGAGGCTCCAGGACGAGGCGATGTCGATCCTGCTCCGCAACGCCGGTTCGGCATTCGATCCCGCGCTGGTGCGATCGTTCGTGCGGATCATGGGAATCTACCCGCCGCGGGCCGTCGTGCGCCTGACGACCGGCGAGACGGCGGTCGTTCTCGCCCCCGACGAGCGTGACGTGGCCCGTCCGACCGTCCGCGTCTTCGCCGACGCGGCGGGAGTCATGATCGACCCGTTCGACGTGTCGCTCGCCGACGAGGGATCGGGGCGCTCGGTCGAGCGCTGTCTGGACGAAGATGCCATCAACGTCGATGTCGAAGAGTACCTGTGATCCGAGGAGGTCCCGTGGCACGCAGTCGTTCCGATGGAGCAAGGCCCGTTCTCGCGGTCGTCGCGATCGCGATCTTCGTCGTGCTCGTAGCATCGACGGGGGTGGCGACGTTCTTCACCGACATCCTGTGGTTCCGTGAGATGGGGCAGGAGGCCGTCTTCTGGACGACGCTCTCGAGCCGCTGGGCGATCGGTACCATCTTCACGGTCGTGATGTTCGCCCTGCTCTTCGTCAACGTGCGCATCGCACGCTCTCTCGCCCCGAGGATCGACCTGCGGCTGCTCGAACCCGAGACGCCGCTGACCGTCGGCGACGTGCCGATACGGCTCCAACTCACGTTCGCCGAGCTCAAGCAGCGTCTCGACCCGTGGATCGACCGGGGCCTACTCGCCGGATGTGCCCTGCTCGCGCTCGCCGCGGGGACGCCCATGGCGGCGCGCTGGCACGTCTTCCGTCTCGCGCTCGCACGCGTGCCGTTCGGCGCGACCGATCCGCAGTTCGGGCGCGATATCGGTTTCTACGTGTTCACATACCCCGCATTGCGCGCGGCGGAGAGCTGGCTGCTCTCCGCGTTCGTGCTCGCGCTCGTCGTGACGGCGGCGGTGCACCTGCTCGACGGCGCTATCCGCCCGGGGGACCGGCTTCGCGGGTTCGACCCGCACGTGAAGGCGCACCTGTCGGTGCTGGCTGGATTGATCGTGCTCGTGAAGGGTTTCGGCTACTGGCTCGACATGTTCGGCCTGAACTTCTCTCCGCGAGGCCAGGTGCTGGGGGCCTCCTTCACCGACGTCCACGCGCAGATGCCGGCGCTTCGCATCCTCATCGTCATCGCGGTCCTGTCGGGGCTCGCGCTGCTGGTGAACATCCGGTTCAAGGGCTGGCGGCTGCCGGCCGCCGCGATCGGCCTCTGGGTCGGCGCGTCGATCATCGTCGGCGGCATCTATCCCGCCATCATCCAGCAGTTCCGCGTCACCCCGAACGAGGTCGCCGCCGAGGCGCCGTACATCAAGCGCAACATCGAGGGCACCCGGAAGGCGTACGACCTTGAAGCTATCGAGGTGCGGCCCTTCGCGGCAGCCGAGAGCCTGACGGCGAGCGACCTCGCCGCGAACCGCCAGACGGTCGACAACGTGCGCCTCTGGGATCCGAGCATCGTCGTCCAGTCGTACAAGCAGTTGCAGGAGATCCGCCCGTACTACGACTTCAAGGACGTCGACATCGACCGCTACCGCATCGACGGCACGCGCCAGGAGGTGCTCGTCTCCGTGCGCGAGATGAACGTCGGGCAGCTCGCCGAACAGGCGAAGACGTGGGTGAACCAGCACCTCGTCTACACGCACGGCTACGGCGTCGTCGTGAGCCCCGTGAACGAGGTGAGCCCGACCGGGCTGCCCCGCTTCATCGTGCGCGACATCCCTCCGACGACGACCACGGACCTGCACGTGACGCAGCCCGCGATCTACTTCGGCGAGGAGGAGGGCGAATACGCGATCGCGCCGACGGGGATCAAGGAGTTCGACTACCCCTTGGGCGATCGCAACGCCAACGCCTCCTACGCCGGCAAGGCCGGCATCCCGATAGGCGGTCTTTCGCGCCGCATCGCCTTCGCGTTGCGCTTCGGCGCGCCCCAGCTGCTCTTCTCCTCGTATGTGACACCCGAGAGCAAAGTCCTGCTGCGCCGCGCCCTGACCGAACGGGTCGGCGCGCTCGCCCCATGGCTCGCGCTCGACTCCGACCCGTACGCCTCGGTCGTCGACGGGCACGTCGTGTGGATACTCGACGGGTACACGACTTCGTCGTACTACCCTTACTCGCAGCGTACCGGCGGCGACGTGAACTACATCCGCAACTCGGTGAAGGTCACGGTCGACGCGTTCGACGGCACGACGACGCTCTACGCGTTCGACGAGAAGGACCCCGTGCTGCGCGCTTGGCGCGCGGTGTTCCCGACGCTCTTCGCCGACGCGGCGAAGATGCCCGCGGGCGTGCGCGCCCATCTGCGCTACCCGGAGGACCTCTTCCGCGTGCAGGCCGAGATCTACAAGACCTACCACATGCGCGACCCGCAGGTCTTCTACAACAAGGAGGACTCGTGGGCGATACCGGGCGAGAACTCCGCCGACGGCGCGATGGCGCCGTTCTACGTGCTCATGCGCCTGCCCGGGGAGAGCGATGAGACGTTCATGCTCATGCTCCCGTTCACGCCGCGGAACAAGGACAACATGATCGGCTGGATGGCGGCGAAGGCCGATCCGTCCGACTACGGGCGGCGTGTCGTCTACACCTTCCCGAAGCAGAAGCTCGTCCTCGGCCCCGAGCAGGTCTCCGCTAGGATCAACCAGGACCCGGTCATCTCGCAGCAGCTCACGCTCTGGAACCAGCGCGGGAGCAGCGTCCTCTTCGGCAACATGCTCGTCCTCCCGATGGACCAGTCGCTCCTCTTCATCCAACCGCTCTACCTGCAGGCGGAGAAGACCGCGATGCCAGAGCTCACCCGTGTGCTCGTCGTCTTCGCCGACCGCGTGGCGATGGAGCCCGACCTCGCGACCGCGCTCGCCAAGGTCTTCGGCACCGCTCCGGCGGGGACCGAGCTCTCGAGCGGCGGCCAGACGGCGGGGAATGCGAGCACGGGGACCGCGACGCCCGCCGGCGACCTCGCGACCGCGCGCTCCCTCTACGAGAAGGCGCTCGCCGCGCAGCGCTCGGGCGATTGGGCGGCGTACGGCCGCTACATCGAGGAACTGGGACGCGTCCTCTCGAAGATGACGGGTTCGGCGGCCGCGACAGCCACTCCCTAAGGGCCTCGGGCCGAGCGCCATACATATACCCTGACCTGGCCGGATAGCCGGTCGGCCCGCTTTCTGCTAGGCTTTGTGAGGTTTCAAAGCCTTCCTGCAAGGTGCCCGCATGCGTGCTCGAGGTCTTCGAAGGCCGAGAGCGCACGGACCAGCGCGGCGGGTGCGACGACGAGAAGCCGAGTCACGGGAACCGGTGGCCGCGTCCCCAGACAGGGGAAGCGAAGAAGAGCCGCCGACCGCGTCCGGCAAAGGGTCCGCACGCCGAAACGCATACTCGCGTTCTCCGGCCGAAGGCGGCGCATCGCCCTTTCGGGACCGGGGCCGAGGCAGCGATCGAGCCCACCCAGAACCACCTCCGCTGTCTAAGACTATGCCTTTGTCGAGGCATGCCCCCGGGTCGCCGCCAGTCCTGCACCCGATCGTGGAGGTCATGTGTGAAGGTACGTAACGATCCACCCCGGCCTGGCCGCTCACTCGCCCGGTCCGCCGGCGCTCTCGCGCTGGTGACGGCGATGCTCCTCGCGAGCGGCACGCTCACCCCGGCGACGGCGCAAGCCGTCACGGCCCCCAGGCCCGCGACGCGCGCCGTCCGCTGGGACGCCGCGCGCGTCTCGTGGTATGGCCCCGGCTTCTACGGCCGCTCGATGGCCGGTGGCGGGCGCTTGACGCGGGCGAGCATGGTCGTCGCCCACCGGTACCTGCCGTTCGGTACACGCATCCAGTTCGCATACCGGGGCCAGACGACGGTCGCCGTCGTGCAGGACCGCGGTCCCTACGTCGGAGGACGGGAGTTCGACCTCGGGCCGGGCGTCGCTCGCAGGCTGCGTTTCTCGGGAGTGGGAAGGGTGCGCTTCCGCATCCTGGGCCGGTAGGCTCTCGCCCCGCGTTTTAGGGTATCTTCGTATCCGGCGGTCCCATTCGGGCCGTCGTGATGAGAGGGAGGACCTAAGACGATGCCGAGACGCGGCCCCAAGGCGTCGAAGACCGAGAGCGCGAGCAGCGGACCGCAGCCGGCGCCGGCTGCCGACGCGCCGAAGCGCGACGGCGTCTCGGGTGTCATCGACGCGGCGGCGGACCTTCTCCAGACGTTCGTCGACTGGCTGCGCCAGGAGGCGGAGGCCCTGGTCCGGGAGAAGGTCGTCAAACCGATCCAGCGCCTCGGCCTCACCCTGGCGGCCGCTTCCGCCGCGGGGTGTCTCGCCGTCTTCGGCCTGATGTTCGTGGCGGTGGGCCTCTTCATGCTGCTCGGGCAGGCCATCGGTTACGCGTGGGCGCTGCTTCTCATCGGTGGGGTCTACCTCGTGGGCTCGCTCGTTTTCGTCGCGATCAAGGTGAGGATGATGCAGAAGTGACGTCCGAAGCGCCCGCCATCACCCTCGATGAACTGCGCCGCAAGGCCGAGCGCGTCCGAGAGCTCTCCGAAGAGGAGTTCCGCCGCCTGACGACCGAGCGTCTCTCGCGGACCATCGGCATCGCCGCCGTGGCCGCCGTGGTGCTGGTCTCGGCGGCATACATGCTGGGCGCGCGACGGCGCTGACGGGGGGATCCGCATGCGTGTCGACAGCATCACCGTGCACGAGGACCGGGTCGACGTCGTCGTTCGCGTGGAGGGCGGCGAGCCGTTGCGCACGTCCGCTGTCGGAGAGCTTCCCGAGAAGGTGCTGGAGCTTCTCCCCGGACTCGCTCGTCACCGCTGCGACAACGGCGCGTGCGCGACTTTCCGCGAGGAACTCGAGGACACCGAGATCGCGCACCTGTTCGAGCACGTGGTGATGGAGATGATGGCGCTCGCCGGATCGCCGCGCTCGCTCAAAGGCGAGACCGAGTGGGACTTCGAGCGGGACGGCCGAGGCTTCTTCCGCGTGAGCCTCGAGTACGACGACGACCTCGTCTGCCTCGGCGCCGTGAAGGCCGCAGACCGCGTGATGGACCATCTGCTCAGGGGCAAGGCGCCATTCGACGTCACCGCTGAGGCCGTTCGGCTGCGGGCGCTACGCGCCGCGCCGACCGCGATGCCGGCATAGACGCCCCTCGCCTCATCTTCGCGGCACGCTCCAGGGCCATCGCGAGGCCCGCCGTCGCGCCGTGGACGTTGCTCGAAGCCGCGCCGCCTGCGGAGCGGGACGCACCGCTCGCCGGGATTGCCCCGCCAGTGGCGGGATGTCTCTATCATGCGTTCGCGCCTCCGGATAGCCTCGAACCACCGAACGGGTTCCGGCCGATCGTCGTTCCCGCGACCCTGCCGCACCCGCGATTCGGAGGCTGAGGAGATGCCGACAGGGACTTCCAGGTGTCCTGGGAACGACGGCAGGTCTCTGACCGCCGGTATCTACAAGTGCCCACGGTGCGGCGGAGAGGTCGAGTTGTTCTCCGACGAAGGGCGCCGACGTTGTCCCTCGTGCGGCGCGACGGTGGTCAAGGAGCAAGCACCTAGCTGCATAGTGTGGTGTCAGCACGCCAGAGAGTGCCTGGGCGAGGAGCGCTTCGAGGCGCTCACGTCACGATCGGACGATCCCGCAGGACCCGAAGAGTAGCATCCCCATCCCCGCGACCCCTGCTCGGGCATCCCGCGTAGGGTATGTGTGACTCCGATGGACGAAGATCCGCGCACCGGCCGGATCGGCCAGCAGGGCGAGGGAACACGAGGAGCGTGAGTAGATGAAGTCGGATCTGGAGATCGCCCAGGAAGCGACCTTGCGGCCCATCACCGAAGTCGCTGCCGAGATCGGCATCTCGGAGGACCATCTCGAGATGTACGGCAAGTTCAAGGCGAAGATAGCGCTCGACGTCCTCGGCTCGTTGGCCGACCGTCCCCAGGGCCGCTACATCGATGTGACCGCGATCAACCCTACGCCGCTGGGCGAGGGCAAGACGGTCACCACGGTCGGCCTCGGTCAGGCGCTGAAGCATATCGGCAAGAACGTCATCACCTGCATCCGGCAGCCGTCGCTGGGTCCGGTCTTCGGCATCAAAGGCGGTGCGGCCGGTGGCGGCTACTCGCAGGTCATCCCGATGGAGGACTTCAACCTCCACCTGACCGGCGACGTCCACGCCGTCACGATGGCCAACAACCTGCTCGCCGCCTACATCGACAACCACCTCCACCACGGCAACGTCCTCGACATCGATCCCTACTCGATCACATGGCGGCGGGTGGTGGACCTCAACGATCGCGCGCTCCGCAACGTGGTCGTCGGCCTCGGCGGGAAGCTGGACGGTCCGCCTCGCGAGACCGGCTGGGACATCTCGGTCGCGAGCGAGGTCATGGCGATCCTGGCGATGGCGACCGACCTCGGGGACCTTCGCGCGCGCCTGGGCCGCATCGTCATCGGCACCGACCGCTCGGGCCAGCCCGTCACCGCCGAGGACCTGAAATGCGCGGGAGCGATGGCGGTGTTGATGCGGGACGCCGTCAAGCCGAACCTGATGCAGAACCTGGAGGGCGGCGCGGTACTCGTGCACGCCGGCCCCTTCGCCAACATCGCGCAGGGCAACAACTCCATCATCGCCGACAAGATCGCACTCAGGATCGCGGACTATGTGGTGACGGAGTCCGGTTTCGGCGCCGACATGGGCGCCGAGAAGTTCATGAACATCAAGTGCCGCGCTTCGGGGCTCGTTCCCGACTGCGTGGTCATCGTCGCGACCGTGCGCGCTCTCAAGGCCGCATCGGGCAAGTTCCAGGTCATCCCCGGCAAGCCGTTGGACGCCCGGCTGTTGACCGAGGACCTCGACTCGATCGCCGAAGGCATCGTCAACCTCGAGGTCCACGTCGAGAACATGAAGAAGTTCGGCGTACCGGTGGTGGTCGCGGTCAACCACTTCCCCACCGACACGGAGGCCGAGCACGCCTTCATCAAGGAGCGCGCGCTCTGTGCGGGCGCCGATTCCGCCGTCACGCACAAGGTCCACGCGGGCGGTGGGGCGGGAGGCGAGGAACTCGCGACGGCCGTCGTCGCTGCATGCGAGATGCCCAAGGAGTTCAAGTTGCTCTACCCGGACGACGCCTCGATCAAGGAGAAGATCGAGACCATCGCCCGCGAGATCTATCGCGCGGACGGTGTGGATTACCTGCCCGCCGCCGAGGCCAAGATCAGGCTCTACACCGATCTCGGCTACGGCAGCCTGCCGATCTGCATGGCGAAGACCCACCTGTCGCTGTCGCACGATCCGACGCTCAAGGGCCGGCCCACCGGCTGGCGCCTGCCGATCCGCGACATCCGAGCCAGCGTCGGCGCCGGGTTCCTCTACCCGCTGTGTGGCGACATGCGTACCATGCCGGGACTCCCGAAGACCCCCGCAGGCGACAACATCGACCTCGACGCCGACGGCAACGTCGTCGGGCTGTTCTAGCACGGGCGGAGGCAGACCGGCGATGCCGCGAGTGACGTTCATGCCCGATGGAGTGACCCTCACCGTCTCGTCAGGTGAGAGTCTCCTTCGCGCCGCCATGATGGCGGACGTGGGTGTGAGCGCTTCGTGCGGTGGCGACGGCACGTGCGGCAAGTGCCGGATGGTCGTCGAGCACGGCAAGGTCGACGGGTCGTCGTCGACGAAGCTGACCACCGAGCAGGTCGAGAAGGGCTACGTGCTCGCCTGTCTCTCGTCGGTGACGGAAGACGTCGCGGTGCGCATCCCCATCGAGTCGTTGCCGGGGGCCGCACCCGTTCATGGCGCCGGGCGGCGGCTCGTCAACACCGTGCTGTCGGCGGAGGACCATGCGGTCCGGCTTCCGCCGATCAAGCTGCACGCGCCCATCTTCAAGGCCGCGCTCGATCTGCAGGAACCCGATCTGACCGACAACGCCGCCGATGCCACCCGCGTGCGCCAGGCGTTGCGCCGGGGCTACGGCGTGCGCGGCGCGACGATCTCGCTCGACGCCCTGCGGCGCCTGCCCTCGCTCGCCCGCGAGGGCGGCTGGACGGTCACGGCGTTCGTCGCCGAGCCGTGCGAGGCGGGACCGTGCATCTCCGGGTTCCACGCGGGAGATACGAGCGCGCGGCAGTTCTCGGCGGCGGTGGACATCGGCACGACGACCGTGGAGGTAGCGCTGATCGACGTCGTGACCGGCCATGTGGTGGCCAGACACGCAGCATACAACGCGCAGGTCTCGCGAGGCGAAGATGTCATCACCCGGGTCATCGCCGCCGACAGCGAGGAGGGTCTGGAGGAGCTGCACGGTCTCGCCATCAAGAGCGTGTCGGATCTCATCGCGCTGTGCTTCGAGGAGGCCGGGGCCGACCCGGAAGACCTCGTGTCGTACGTCACCGCCGGCAACACCGTCATGACGCACCTGCTGCTCGGCATCTCGCCCGCGAGCATCCGCACATCGCCCTACGTCCCTCCCGCGTCGTCCTTCCCGTGGGTGCGGGCGCGCTCCCTCGGGCTCCCGGGTTCGGCCGCTACCCGCGTCGTGCCGCTGCCGTGCCCGGCGAGTTGGCTCGGCGGCGACGTCGTGGCCGGCGTCGTCGCGGCGGGTATCCCTTGGCGCGACAAGCTGACGCTCTTCATCGACGTGGGGACGAACGGCGAGATCGTGCTCGGCAACAGCGAATGGCTGGTGTCGTGTTCGTGCTCGGCAGGTCCCGCGTTCGAGGGCGGAGGCATCCGACACGGGATGCGCGCCGCGGAAGGGGCCATCGAGCAGGTACGCATCGACCCGGCGACGCTCGAGCCCTCGATCATGACGATCGGCTCGGCCAGCCCTATCGGCATCTGCGGCAGCGGGCTCATCGACACGGTGTGCGACCTCTTCCTATGCGGTGCGATCGACCGTACGGGCAAGTTCGCCGTGGAGCCCGACGGCGGCCGCATCCGCGACGGGGAACACGGGCGCGAGTACGTGCTCGTCCACGCCGGCGACTCGGGGACCGGCCACGCCATCACCCTGGGTGAGGTCGACATCGACAACCTCATGCGCGCGAAGGCCGCCATCTACGCGGGCATCTGCGTTCTGATCGAGAGCCTTGACGTGACCATCGGCGACATCAGCGAGGTCGTGGTCGCGGGAGGCTTCGGCCACTACCTGGACCTGGAGCGCGTCACCGCCTTGGGCATGGTGCCCGAGATGGACCCGGGCGACTTCG
This sequence comes from Coriobacteriia bacterium, assembly GCA_041658765.1. NCBI lineage: Bacteria > Bacillati > Actinomycetota > Coriobacteriia > Coriobacteriia bacterium. The sequence goes on from JBAZZO010000006.1 coordinate 73,131, forward strand.
TGTTCCTCGGCAACGGTTCTCTGCTCGGCGCCACGCTGTGCGTCCGTTCGCGGGAGATGCTCGAGCAGGCGCGCTCGGTCGCCGAGATGATGACCTACCTCGAGCTCTCGGTGAACGCCGGCTTCATGGACCACTACGTCTCGGCTCTCTTCCTGCCGCACACGGACCTGTCGGCGTTCCCGCGCACGGAGGCGCTCCGAGCGCAGCGTTCCGGTGTTCGGGGGGTGAGCTAGATGGCCTTCACCATCGCGCTTGCCGGCAAGGGCGGGACCGGCAAGACGACCATGGCGGCGCTGCTCGTGCGCGCCCTGCGCGAGCTGGGCGCGCGTTCCGTACTCGCGGTGGACGCCGACCCCAATGCGTGTCTTCACGAGGCGCTCGGGCTGGAGGTGGAGCGGTCCGTGGGCGACATAACCGAGGAGATGCTCCGGCTCGCCGACGACAACCGTCCGGGAGGCATGGACAAGGAGACGTGGCTCGAGCTCAACGTGAACCGCTACGTGGTCGAGTCGACCGAGTGCGACCTGCTCTCGATGGGCCGTCCCGAAGGCTCGGGATGCTACTGCTACGCGAACAATCTCGTGCGAGCATGCATGGACGACCTGTCGCGCAGTTATGAGTACGTGATCATGGACAACGAAGCCGGTCTCGAGCACCTCTCGCGGCGGACCACGCGCAACGTCGACCTGCTGCTCCTCATCGCCGACCCGAGCGTGCGCGGCATCCGCACCGCCCGTACGCTCGACGAGCTCGCCGGCGAGCTCGGGATAGCCGTTGGCGCGCGCTACCTCGTCGTCGATCGCGCCCAAGAGCCGCTCGACCCCGTGCTCCTGGAGGCCGTCGCGGCCACTGGCATCCCTCTGCTCGGCACCGTCCCCAGCGATGACGGCGTGACCCGCTGTGATCTGCTCGGCACGGGCCTGTTCGACCTGCCCGACGACTCTCCGTCGCTCGCCGCCGTCAAGGAGATGGTCACCCGTGCGGTGCCCGTCCTCTCCGGCGCGAGCGTCTGACCCCGCGAGTGCCGGTACCGATCAGGGAGGGAACGGACGTGACTGCAACGATCATCGACGGGAAGGCTATCGCGGCGAAGCGGCGCGCAGCCGTAGCGGAGCACGTGCGCGAGCTCGTCGCGCGCGGCGTGACGCCGGGTCTGGCGGTCGTCATCGTCGGCGAGGACCCCGCTTCGCAGATCTACGTCCGCAACAAGCACAAGGCTTGCGACGAAGTGGGCATCCGCTCGTTCCAGTACGAGCTTCCACAGACCACCACGCAAGAGGAACTGCTCGCGCTCGTGCGCGAGCTGAACGGCCGTGGCGACGTCCACGGCATCCTCGTGCAGTTCCCGCTCCCCGCCCATCTCGACGAGGACGTGGTGATCGAGGCGATCGGTCTGGACAAGGACGTCGACGGCTTCCACCCCGAGAGCATCGGCCGGCTCGTGGTCGGCAAGGACACGTTCGTGTCGTGCACGCCGGCAGGCGTGATGGTCCTGCTCGAAGAGTCCGGGGTGGACCTCACCGGCAAGGACGTGGTGGTCGTCGGGCGCAGCAACAACGTCGGCAAGCCCGCCGCGCTGCTCGCGCTCGCGCGCAACGCCACCGTCACGACGTGCCACTCGCGAACACGCGACCTGGCGGGCCATGTGCGCTCGGCCGACGTCGTCATCGTCGCCATCGGCCGAGCGGAGATGATCAAGGGCGATTGGATCCGCGAGGGCGCCGTGGTCATCGACATCGGGATGAACCGCACCGAGGACGGCCGTCTCGTGGGAGACGTCGAGTTCGAGACCGCCAAGGAACGGGCCTCCGCGATCACCCCGGTCCCCGGGGGCGTGGGTCCGATGACGATAGCCATGCTGCTCGAGAACACCGTCAAGTCCGCCGCCAGAGTCGCGGACTCGGAGTAGGAGGCGTGAAGTGACGTACCAGGATCCGGTCGAGAGGCCGACCGGCAGCATCCGTGAGGTGACGCTCGGCGCAGGTGCCGGAGCCGTGACCGTGGGCGGAGAGTCCGCGCTGCCGTTCTACCTGTTCGACGGCGCGATGCCGAACCGGCCGCGCATCGCGATGGAGGTCTTCGACCTCGTCCCCGACGGCTGGTCGGCGACGCTGACCGACGCGCTCGGCGCCGTGATCTCGGACCCGGTCGCGTGGGCCCGCGCCTGCGTCGACGACTGGGGCGCCGACATGGTGTGCGTCCAACTCGCCGGTACCGACCCCAACGGAGCGGATCGTTCTCCCGACGAGGCCGCCGAGACCGTCAAGGCCGTCGTGGCTGCGGTCGGTGTCCCCGTCGTGGTGTACGGCTCGGGCAACTCGGAGAAGGACGGCGAGGTCCTCAAGAAGGTGGCCGAAGCGGTCACCGGGACCGTCATCGCCATCGGTCCGGCCACCGAGGACAACTACAAGCCCATCACGGCAGCGGCCATGGGCTACGGCCACGCGGTCATCGCTTCGACGCCCATCGACGTCAACATGGCGAAGCAGCTGAACATCCTCATGACCCAGATGGGCCTGCCCGCCGAGCGCATACTCGTCGACCCGTCGGTCGGCGCGGTCGGTTACGGGGTCGAGTATGCGTACACGGTCATGGAGCGGTTGCGTCTGGCCGCCCTGAGCCAGAACGACGACATGACGCAGATGCCGATGATCTGCAACCTGGGCAAGGAGGCGTGGCGCTCGAAAGAGGCTCGCGCCACCGAGGAGGACGAACCGGCCTGGGGCGACGCCTCCAAGCGCGGAGTCCTATGGGAGACGACGACCGCCGTCACGCTGGCTCTCGCCGGTGCCGACGTACTCGTGATGCGCCACCCCGAAGCGGTGGCGACCGTCCGCACGGCGATGGACACGCTGCTAGACCAGTAGCGCATCCGCAAGGAGAAGGTGAGCCCGATGTCCGACGAATCCACCGCCACCGAGTCCGACGAATACAGCATCGATCCGACAACGGCCCAGATGCTCAAGATCGCCGACGACCTCGGGATAGAGACGGCGTTCTCGCGGTCGCGCTCCATCAAGCCGTGCTCGACCGGTGCGACCGGGGGATGCTGCAAGCTGTGCGCGATGGGACCGTGTCGCCTCATCGGCAAGCACGAACGCGGCGTCTGCGGCGCCGATCGCGAGACGATCGCCGCGCGCAACTTCGTGCGGCAGGTCGCAGCAGGGGCCTCCGCGCACTCGGATCACGGTCGCGAAGTCGCTCTGGCACTGCGCGGGATCGCCACCGGAGAGATCGAGGGCGGCTCCATCGCCGACACCATCAAGCTGGCCAAGGTCGCCGGGTACATGGGTATCGACATCGCCGGCAAGGACGTGAGCCAGCTCGCGCTCGAAGTGGCCGACTGCGCCCTAGCGCAGTTCGGCCAGCAGACCGGCGAGCTGGTCTACATCGGTCGCGCACCGAAGAAGCGCCAGGACCTGTGGCGCAAGTACGGCGTGGTGCCGCGCGGCGTCGACCGCGAGGTGGTCGAGGCGATGCACCGCACGGCGGCCGGTACCGACCAGAACCACCTGACCCTGCTCGACGGAGCCGTGAAGTGCGCGCTCGCGAGCGGCTGGGGCGGTTCGATGCTCGCCACCGACCTGCAGGACATCCTCTATGGGACCCCGCAGGCGTTGCGCTCCTCCGCCAACCTCGGCGTTCTCTCCGAGGAGAAGGTGAACATCCTCATCCACGGTCACGAGCCGCTGCTCGCCTCGATGATCATCGACGTCGCGCACGAAGCGGAGATGATCGCGCTGGCCGAGTCGGTGGGCGCCAAGGGCATCAACATCGCCGGCATCTGCTGCACCGCCAACGAGTCGCTCATGCGCAAGGGCGTCCCGCCCGCGGGCAACATGCTCCAGCAGGAGCTCGCAGTCCTGACGGGCGCCGTCGAAGCGATGGTCGTCGACGTGCAGTGCATCTTCCAGGGCCTGAACGAGGTCGCCTCGCACTTCCACACCAAGCTCATCTCCTCGAGTCCGAAGGCGCGCGTCGGCGACTCCGAGCACATCGTCGTCGACGAGCACAAGCCCATGGAGGCCGCGCGAGCCATCGTCCGCGCCGCGATCGAGAACTTCCCGAACCGCAAGGACACGCACATCCCTCACGTGTCCGAGCCGATAGTCGCCGGCTTCAGCCACGAGTACATCCGCTACATGCTCGGCGGCAAGATGCGCGCTTCGCTCACGCCGCTGAACGAGAACATCGTCAACGGCAGGATCCGCGGCGTGGCGGCGGTCGTGGGCTGCTCGAACCCGCGTGCCGTCCAGGACTACGCGGTCGTCAACGTGGTGCGCGAGCTCATCGCCAACAACGTGCTCGTCGTGGTGACCGGCTGCGCCGCGATCACGAGCGGCAAGCATGGCCTGCTCACCCCCGAGACGATGGAGTTCGCGGGCGAGACGCTGCGGGAGGTCTGCGAGACCGTGGGCATCCCGCCGGTCCTGCACATGGGCTCGTGCGTCGACAACTCGCGCATCCTCACAGTCCTCGCCGACGTCGCGGCGACCGGGGGACTCGGCGACGACATCGCGGGTCTGCCCGCGGTGGGGCTCTCGCCCGAATGGTTCTCGGAGAAGGCGCTCGAGATCGCCACATATGCCGTGGCCTCTGGGGTCCACGTCATCTTCGGCGGCGTGGGCTCTCCGGTCGCGAACAGTCCGATCGTCACCGAGTACATGATCTCGGGCTGGACCGAGCGCTACGGGGGCAGCCTTCGCTTCATCACCGAACCGCAGGACATGGTCGTCGCCACACTCGACCTCATCGACGCCGCGCGCAAAGCGCTCAAGATCGATGTGGCCGCCGAACGCGTCCTGTTCGACATGGACATGAGGAGGGAACTCAGTGTCTAAGATCATCGCCTCCGCCGCGATCCGCGGCGCTCACAGCATCGTCGGCAAGGCCGAGGCCACGCTCGCAAAGGTCAAGGAGGCGCACGGCGCCGAGCACGCTGTCGAGTTCCCCAACACCGCCTACTACCTCCCCGTCGTCTACGGTTTGACGGGCGAGAAGGTCGAGAAGCTCTCGGACATGGACCGCGTACTCGCCATCGCGCGCGACCTTCTTCCCGAGGCCCCCTCGGAGCACCTGTGGCTGCCCTACCTCGGAGGCACGCTCGACGCCGGCATCGCCACGCTGCTGGCCGAGGAGTGCATCGAGGCCATGACCTACGTCACCGACGATCCGCCCCCGGTGACCGACCTGTGGCTCGGCGCCGCGGACGACGTCATCATGCGCGCCAAGGGCGTCGAGTTCGTCGACGGCTCGGCTCCCGGTTTCGCCGCCGTGGTCGGCGCCGCTCCCGACAACGCGACCGCGGTCAGACTCGCCCGGGAGATGCAGGAGAAGATGCTCTACGTCTTCATGGCCGGTCACGACGGCGGTGTCGCGTTCGGAGAGCAACTCGCCGCCGAGGACATCCAGCTCGGATGGGACTCCCGTCTCGTCCCGTTCGGCAAGGAGGTCTACAGCCAGATCTACTCCGTCGGCTTCGCCACCCGTGCCGCCATGGCGTTCGGCGGCGTCCAGCCGGGCGACTACGAGCGCATCCTGGCCTACAACAAGAGCCGCGTCTTCGCGTTCGTGCTCGCGCTCGGAGAGGTCACCGACGAGTGGTACGCGACCGCGGCCGGCGCCATCAGCTACGGCTTCCCGACCATAGCCACGAGCGACATCCCGCAGATCCTGCCCACCGGCGTGTGCACCTACGAGCACGTGGTGTCCAACATCGGCTGCGACGAGCTCGTGCAGAAGGCCGTCGAGGTCCGCGGTCTGAAGATCAAGGTCATCGACATGCCCATCCCGGTGAGCTACGGTCCCGCGTTCGAGGGCGAGCGCGTGCGCCGCGAGGACACCCATGCCGAGGCCGGCGGCCAGAAGAGCACCGCCTTCGAACTTCTGCGCACCCGCGACGCTGCCGAGGTCACGGACGGCAGGATCGAGGTCATCGGGCCGGAGCTCGACGAACTCGAAGAGGGCGCGCTCGTCCCGCTCGGCATCGTCGTGGACGTGGCCGGCCGCAAGATGCAGTCCGACTTCGAGCCGGTCATCGAGCGCCAGTTTCACCACCTCATGAACTTCGCGGAGGGCGTTCTCCACATGGGGCAGCGCGACCTGATCTGGCTGCGCATCAGCAAGGCGGCGAAGGAGAAGGGTTTCCGGTTCCACCACCTCGGCGACCTCCTGCACGCCAAGCTGCTCGACGAGTTCGACGCCATCGTCGACAAGGTGCAGGTCACGATCTACACCGAGCAGGCCAAGGTCGACGAGATGATCGTCGAGGCGCGCGCGATCTACGACGTACGCGACGAGCGGATGGCGGGCCTCAACGACGACACCGTCGACGTCTTCTACTCGTGCTCGCTGTGCCAGAGCTTCGCGCCCAACCATCTCTGCGTGGTGACGCCCGAGCGTCTCGGCCTGTGCGGCGCCTACAACTGGCTCGACGCCAAGGCGAGCAACGAACTCAAGCCCACCGGCCCCAACCAGCCCATCACGAAGGGCGCGCTCCTCGAGGAGCGCCTCGGTCAGTGGTCCGGGGTCAACGAGTTCATCTGGGAGAAGTCGGGCCGCACGATCGAGAGGATGAGCTGCTACTCCCTCATGACCGACCCGATGACGAGCTGCGGCTGCTTCATGTGCATCATCGCCCTCCTGCCGATGTGCAACGGCGTGATGATCGTGAACAGGGAGTTCGCCGGCATGACCCCGTCGGGCATGAAGTTCTCCACGCTCGCCGGCATGATCGGCGGCGGAGTGCAGGCGCCGGGCTTCATGGGCGTGGGCCGCGGATACCTTACGAGCCGCAAGCTCCTCTACGCCGAGGGCGGCCTGTCGCGCGTGGTCTGGATGCCCAAGGAGCTCAAGGAGACGATAGCGTCCTCTCTCAAGCCCCGCATGGAGGAGATGGGCGATCCCGGCTTCCTCGACAAGATCTGTGACGAGACCATCGCCGAGACCGAGGACGCCGTGCTCGAGTTCCTCACGAGCGTGAACCACCCCGCCCTTTCCATGGACCCGCTCTTCTAGGGCGCGAGCAGCAAAAGGAGTGAGCCGGATGGCTCTCAGCGGCATCGAGATATTCAAACAGCTCCCCAAGACCAACTGCGGCGACTGCGGTGTTCCCACCTGCCTGGCTTTCGCCATGAAGCTCGCGCAGGGCCAGGCTGAGCTCGCTGCGTGCCCCCACATCTCCGACGAGGCGAAGGCAGCCCTGGCCTCGGCGGCGGCGCCGCCCATGCGCGCCGTGACGGTGGGCAAGGGCGACGCGGCGTTCACCGTGGGCGAGGAGACCGTCGTCTTCCGGCACGATCGGACCTTCGTCAACCCGTGCGCGATCGGCGTGAGCGTCGACGCGAGTGCGGCCGACGAAGGGATCGACGCCGTGGTCGCACAGGCCGAAGCGGCGAGCTTCGAGCGCGTCCAGCAGCACCTGGCCTGCGGGTTCGTGGCCGTGCGCGGCGACGGCGATGCCGCCCGCTACAAGGCGGCCGTCGAGCGCGTGATGTCGAAGACGTCCCTGCCGCTCGTGCTGATGACCGAAGACGCCGCCGAGGCGGGGGCCGCTCTGGAATCCGCCGCCGCCGCCGGGCGCCCGCTCCTGTGTGCTGCGACCGCCGCGAACGCCGACGCCATGATCGAGTTGGCCAAGCGGCACTCCTGCCCTCTCGTGGTCCGCGGCGACGGGCTGGCCGAAGTGGCCGCGCTCACCGCCAAGGCGAAAGCGGCCGGCGTCGAGGACCTCGTCATCGACAGCGCTCCGAAGACCGCCGGCGCTGCCCTGCGCGACGCGGTGTTCGCGCGCCGCTGCGCGCTCGTCAAGAAGTTCGCGGAGCTCGGCTATCCCACCATCTGCTTCCCCTGCGACCTCGCCGGCGGCGACGCCATGCTCGAGACGGCGTACGCCGCTGTGGATGTCGCCAAGTACGGCAGCATCATCGTCCTGTCGGGCGCGGAGCCGTGGCGGATGCTTCCCCTGCTGGTCCTGCGTCAGAACATCTTCACCGATCCGCAGCGCCCGATGCAGGCCGAGTCGAAGATCTACGCCATCAACGATCCCGGGCCGGAGGCACCCTTCCTCGTCACCACCAACTTCTCGCTCACGTACTTCATCGTCTCCTCGGAGATAGAGGGCGGGAGGATGCCGGCCTACCTCGGCATCGTCGATGCGGAGGGCCTGTCGGTCCTCACCGCGTGGGCGGCCGGCAAGTTCGTCCCGGAGCGGATAGCCAAGTTCGTCAAGGACACCGGCATCGCCGAGACGGTCTCGCATCGCGAGATCATCATCCCCGGCGCCGTCGCCCAGATCAGTGGCGAGCTCGCGGAGGAACTTGACGGGTGGACCGTGACCGTGGGTCCCTACGAGGCGGCCGAGCTGCCGGCCTTCCTCAAGAGACGTGCCGGCTAACGCACGCGAGACCGAGGGACGGTGGTCCTCATGGCGGCGCAGAAGACCGGTGGATCGCTCGACTGGTCTCCCATGCCGCCCACTGTCTTCGCGCCATGCCGCTCGAAGTGCCCGGCGCACGTCGACGTCCCGGGCTACATCACCGCGATCGCCGAAGGCCGGTTCACGGATGCGCTCGAGATCGTGCTCGAGCGCAACCCTCTTCCGAGCGTGTGCGGGCGTATCTGCCTGCGTCCTTGCGAGGAGGGCTGTAGGCGCTGTCTGCTCGACGAACCGGTCGCCATCGCCATGCTCAAGCGAGCGGCGGCCGATTTCGGCGCCTACCAGCACCCCAAGCCTCGGGCCCTGCGCAAGGAGTCGGTCGCGGTGGTGGGCTCAGGCCCCGCGGGCCTGACCGTCGCGCACGACCTGGCCGCCCAAGGCCTTCGCGTGACCATCATCGAAGCCAAGCCCAAGCTCGGAGGCATGCTCCGATACGGCATCCCCGAGTACCGCCTGCCCGGCAAGGCCCTCGACCGGGACATCAGCCACATCCTCTCGCTGGGGGTGGAGGTGCGCACCGGCGTCAAGGTCGGAGCAGACGTGACGCTGGCGCGACTCGGCGAGGAGCACGACGCCGTCGTGGTGACCGCCGGTCTCCAGAGCAGCCGCGTCCTGGAGATCCCCGGCGCCCACCTGCCGCGGGTCCTGGCCGCGCTGCCGTTCCTGGAGGCGGCGGCGTGCGGAGAGAGGACCGGCATCGGGAAGCGCGTCGTCGTGGTGGGCGGCGGTAACGTGGCGATGGACGTGGCGCGCACGGCCCGACGGCTCGGCGCGGCGCAGGTCGATGTCGTCTGTCTCGAGAGCGCAGAGGAGATGCCCGCCTCGCGACAGGAGGTCGAGGAGGCGAGGCTCGAGGGCGTCGGGGTGCACTGTTCGTGGGGTCCGCGCGAGATCTTGGGCGAAGAGGATGTCTCCGCTCTCGACGTGGTCCGGTGCACGTCGGTCTTCGATGAGGACCGGCGGTTCTCGCCTGTGTTCGACGAGAGCGAGACGCGTCGCTTCGAGGCCGACACCGTCATCTTCGCCACGGGGCAGGGCGCCGACATCGGCGATCTCGGCATCGAGACCACGCCGCGCGGAGGTGCGGTCATAGACCCGCAGACCATGAAGACGTCGATCGAAGGTGTCTACGCCGCCGGAGACGTGGTGACGGGCCCGACCAAGGTCATCGACGCCATCGCCGAAGGCCACCGGGTGGCCGCGTGCGTGATACGGGACCTGACCGGGGACACCGCGTTGCTCGACGGGCTCGACCAGGAGAGCGACACGCTGGGCGAGGTGCCCGAGAGCATGCGGTACAAGGTCGTGACCCGCAGGCGCGTCCAGATGGAGAGGCTCGAGTTCTACGAGGCCGTCGGCACTTTCGACGAGATCGAAGCAGGCTACACCGAATACGAGGCCGCCCGCGAGGCCCAGAGGTGCCTCGGCTGCACGACCGGCGCTCGGCTGGTGCGTGAGAAGTGCGCGTCGTGCCTCACCTGCGTGCGCGTGTGCCCCCACAACGCGCCCAACGTGAAGTACCGCGGCTATCTGATCTTCGACGCGGAGGCGTGCCACGCGTGCGGCGCCTGCGCGTCGCAGTGTCCGGCGCACGCCATCAACATCGAGGGCCACTCGGAAGAGGAGATGGATCGCCGCGTCGAGACGGTCCTGGCCGGCAGCGCCGGCGACGCGACCATGCAGTTCGCCTGCGGGTGCACGCCTCTCCTCCCCGAGCTGGGCTTGAGCGACCCGCGGACCCTGACGGTCACATGTCTGCTCCGCGTGAGCGAGGCGACGGTGCTCCGCGCGCTCCAGCACGGAGCTGGACGAGTGGTCTTCACCGGTTGCGTCGAGGTCAACTGCCGCTATCCCTACGCGCGCGAACTGGTCGCGCGCCGGGAGGCCGACATCCGTGCGCTGCTCAGGCAGATGGGGATGGATGACGCCCTCATCGTCCCCGAGGCGACCGACGAGGACGAAGGAGTGCACCTGAGATGATCGTGGTGCGCGCGAAACCTCTCGAGGAGGTCTTCGACATGGTCGTCGCTCACGAGCGAGTCCTTCTCGTGGGCTGCAACACGTGCGCCGCCGTCTCCTTGGCCGGCGGGGAGATGGAGGTCGCCACGCTCGTCGAGGCGCTCCGCTTGATGGCCGCGCGCCGCGGCCGCGCGATCGAGTTCACCGGCTCGGTCCTGCAGCGCCAGTGCGAGCCCGAGTTCCTCGAGGAGCTCGGGGACGAGGGGTACGACGCCGTGCTCTCGCTGGGGTGCGGCGCGGGCGTGGCCCTGCTCTCCGACACCACGAAGGTTCCGGTGTATCCGGCGCTCGACACCATGTTCATCGGCGCGGCCAAGGGATTCGCCTCGTGGCAGGCCGAGTGTTCGGCATGCGGCCAGTGCGTGCTCGGCCGCACCGCCGGCATCTGCCCGATCACGCGTTGCGCGAAGGGCATCATGAACGGCCCGTGCGGCGGCGTGAAGGACGGCCGCTGCGAGCTTGGCGACCGCGACTGCGCCTGGGTGCTCATCTACGAGCGTCTCGAGGCCCAAGGCCGCCTCGGCGAGTTCGGGCGGTTCGGCGAGGCGAAGGACCACTCCGTCCGCTCGAAGTGCGACGTGTGGGACATGAGCGACAAGGGGGGTGAGCCGAAGTGACGTTGCGGGAAGCGCTGGAGTCCGGCGAGTTCGTCGTGACCTCCGAGGTCGGCCCGCCCAAGGGGACCGACATCTCGGAGATGCTCTCCGCCGCCGAGATGTTGCGCGGCCGCGTGCACGCGCTCAACGTCACCGACAACCAGGCGGCTGTCATGCGCCTGTGCACCTTGGCGGCCTGCGTCCATCTCAAGGAGCGCGGCTTCGATCCGGTGCTGCAGGTGACCTGTCGAGACCGCAACCGGCTAGCGATGCAGTCGGACCTTCTCGGCGCAGCCTCCTTCGGCATCACGAACGTGCTCGCGCTGACCGGCGATCACGTTGCTGTCGGGGATCATCCGCAGGCCAAGCCGGTCTTCGATCTCGAGTCCGTGCAGCTCCTGGAGGCGATCAGGGCGCTGCGGTCCGGTCACGACCTGGCCGGCAACGAGCTGCACGGCACGCCGGAGTTCTTCGCCGGCGCCGTCGTCACCCCTGACGCTCACCCGCTCGCGCCGCAGCTCGCCAAGTTCGAGAAGAAGGTGGCCGCCGGCGCGCGCTACTTCCAGACCCAGGCGGTCTACGACCCGGCGACGTTCCGCGGGTTCATGGAGTATGCGCACGGACTCGGCGCGAAGGTGCTCGCCGGCCTCGTCATCCTGCGCTCGGCGCGGATGGCACGCTTCATGACCAAGAACATCCCCGGCATCTCGGTGCCCCAGCCGCTCATCGACGAGCTCGATCGCGCGGAGGACCCCGTCGCCGTCGGCGTCGAGATAGCGGCCCGCTTCATCACTCAGACGCGCGATGTGTGCGACGGTGTCCACATGATGGCCGTGGGAGCCGAGCACCTCGTCCCCAGGGTGCTCGACGCGGCCGGGCTCGAAGGGGTGAGCACGTGAAAGTAGCGGTCTCGGGCAAGGGCGGCGTCGGCAAGACCACACTCGCGGCGGGCCTCGCGCTGCTCTTCGCGGAGGCGGGCAGGCGGGTCATCGCCATCGATGCGGACCCCGACGCCAACCTCGCCATGGCCCTCGGCGCCACGCCCGAGGCCGCCGCGGCGTGCGTGCCGCTCGTCGAGGAGGACGAGCTCATCGAGGAGCGCACCGGCGCGGCCCCCGGCAGGGGCGGCATGTTCATCCTCGATCCCGACGTCTCCGACGTCGTCGAGCGCTGCGGCGTCACCTTCAACGGCGTGACCATGCTCAAGATGGGGACGGTGGAGCGCGGCGGTTCGGGATGCATGTGCTCGGAAGGCACCTTCCTCAAGGCGTTCATGCGCGATCTGCTCGTCGATCGTGACGATGTGGCCATCCTCGACATGGAGGCCGGCATCGAGCACCTCGGTCGCGGCACCGCCGAGGCGGTCGACGTGCTCATCGTGGTGATCGAGCCCGGCGGACGCTCGGTCCAGACGGCGCGCCAGGTCCGCGCGCTCGCGGCCGACATCGGCATCCGCGACGTCGTGGCGGTCGCGAACAAGGTCCGCGACGCCGACGATGCCGTGTTCGTGCGCGACGCGCTCGGCGACATCCCCCTGCTCGGCACGATGCCGCTGTGTGAGGGCGTCAGAGTCGCCGATCGCGAGGGGCGTCCTTCGTATCACGCCGACCCGGCCCTCGACGAAGCGCTGAGCGACATCGCGGGCGCGCTCGCGGCGCGGGTCGACTGGTAGCGGTCTCCAGCAACGATCAACGTCAGGAGGACAGATGCTCGTCATCGGTGAGAAGGTCAACATCATGAGCAAGACCATCGGCCCTGCGATGCGTGAGCGCGACGAAGGGCCCGTGCGTGCCATGGCGCTCACCCAGGTGGAGGGCGGCGCCGACGTGCTCGACATCAACCTCGGCCCCGCCACCAGGGGCGGCCCCGAGATGATGGAGTGGGTCGTGAAGGTGGTGCAGGAAACGGTCCCCGAAACCCGTCTGTGTCTCGACACGATGAACCCCCAGGCGATGGAGGCGGGCCTGAGGGTCTGCAAGCTCCAGCCGATCATCAATTCGACGTCGGCCGAGCGTGCCCGTCTCGAGACGTACTTGCCGATGGCGAAGACCTACGAGGCCGAGATCATCGGTCTGGCGATGACGGAGCACGGCGTCTCCCGCGACGCCAACGAGCGCATCGAGGCGGCCATGACGATCCTTGCCGCGATGATCGAGTTCGGCGTGCCGGCGGACCGCCTCTACCTCGACCCGCTCCTGCTCCCCGTGAGCGTGGCCCAGCAGCAGGCGCCCGAGGCGGCCGAGGCGATCGCCATGTTCGGTCAACTCGACGAGCCGCCGCTGAAAACGACGGTCGGCCTCTCGAACATCTACAATGGCTGTCCGGAGCACGTGAAGTCGCCGCTGGCCGCGGCCCTGCTCGCGATCATGATCCCCGCGGGCCTGACCTCGGCGATCATGGACCCCAACGACGAGCTCCAGATGATGGTCGCCCGCGCCGATCCGGCCGAACTCGAGCTGACCGAGTCGCTCGAGAAGTCGATGTCGGTGCTGCGGAACGAGACACTGTACTGCGACTCGTACCTGGACTAGCGAGAGGGCCCGGAGACGATCATGGGTGAGTGCACCTGCGCGACGGGGCGCGACGAGGGTTTCGACCCCGCGCTGCTCGATGCTGTGCTGGCGGAGCACGCCTCGACGGCCGACGCTCTCATCCCCCTGCTGCAGGCGACCCAGCGTGCGTACGGCTACCTGCCCGAGGACGCCATGCGGCGCATCGCCGTCGCGCTCGGCCGGCCGCTGTCGGCCGTCCTCGGAGTCGCGACGTTCTACGCGCAGTTCCACCTCACGCCGCGCGGCCGGCGGATCGTGCGGGTGTGCCACGGCACCGCGTGTCACGTGAAGGGCGCGCTCGAGGTCACCGAGGCGCTCGTCGACGAGCTAGGTGTCGCCGTCGGCCGGACCGCCGACGACAGGAGCGTGACGCTCGAGTCCGTGGCGTGCGTGGGTTGCTGCGGCCTCGGCCCGATCGTCCTCGTCGACGACGAGCCGCACGGCGGTCTCGACGCCAAGAGCACGCGCAAGCTCGCCAAGAGCATCAAGCGGGGGAGGGACTGATGTCGCCGACCTCGAGCCGCGACCCCAGCGCCGTCATCCGCGTCTGCACGGGCTCCGGCTGCGTCATGAACGGCTCGTTGCGCTCGGCCGAGCGTCTCGAGGCCGCCATCGCCGAGGCGGGCGCGAGCGAGAAGGTCCGCGTCGTGCGCACGGGCTGCCATGGCCTGTGCGAACTCGGCCCGATCACGGTGATCGATCCCGACCGCATCTTCTATCCGAAGGTGACGGAGTCGAAGGCGGCCGCCATCGTCGACGCCCTGCTCGGCGGGGGCTCGCCGGTGACCGACTATCTCTACCGCGACACGGCGGACTCCGAGCCCGTGGAGCGCTACGAGGACATCCCGTTCAACCGGATCCAGCAGCGCATCGTGCTGAGGAACTGCGGCCTCGTCGACCCCGAGTCGATCGACGACGCCGTCGGGCGCGGAGTCTACGAGGGCCTGCGGAAGGCACTGGCCGAGCTCTCGCCCGACGAGGTCATCGAGATCGTCCAGGGATCGGGTCTGCGCGGGCGCGGCGGCGCCGGCTTCTCCACTGGGATGAAGTGGCGTTTCACCCGCGACGCGGCCGGCGACCTCAAGTACGTGATCTGCAACGCGGACGAGGGCGACCCCGGCGCCTTCATGGACCGCTCCATCGCCGAAGGCGATCCGCATTCGGTCCTCGAGGGGCTCTCGATCGCGGCCTACGCCGTGGGCGCGAGCACCGGCTTCGTCTACGTGCGCGCCGAGTACCCGCTCGCGGTGAAGCGCATACGGAAGGCGATCGCCGACGCGCAGGAACGCGGACTCCTGGGGCAGAACGTGCTCGGCTCCGGCTTCTCCTTCCACCTGGAGGTGCGCGAGGGCGCCGGCGCGTTCGTGTGCGGCGAAGAGACGGCGCTCATGGCGTCGATCGAGGGCGGTCGCGGCATGCCGCGCTTCCGCCCGCCGTTCCCGGCGCAGTCCGGGCTGTGGGCGAAGCCCACGTGCATCAACAACGTGGAGACGCTCGCCAACGTGGGGTGGATCGTCACCAACGGCGCCGACGCGTATTCGTCGATAGGCACCGGCACGAGCCACGGCACGAAGGTCTTCGCGCTCACCGGCCGGGTCCGGCGCACGGGTCTCGTCGAGGTGCCGATGGGCCGCACCGTCTCCGACCTCGTCTTCGAGGTGGGCGGCGGCTCCTCGTCGGCGAAGCCGATCAAGGCGGTCCAGATCGGAGGGCCTTCCGGCGGCTGCCTGCCGCTCGAGCTCTTCGACACCCCCATCGAGTACGATGCGCTCGCTGCCGCGGGCGCCGTGGTCGGGTCCGGCGGGATCGTGGTGGTCGACGACGGCACCTGCATGGTCGACCTCGCGCGCTACTTCCTCTCCTTCACCCAGGACGAGAGCTGCGGCAAGTGCGTCCCGTGCCGCATCGGCACGAAGCGCATGCTCGAGCTCGTCACGCGCATCTGCGCGGGCGAGGGCGAGGAGGGCGACATCGAGAAGCTGGAGCGCCTCGCGAACGACGTGAAGGCGTCTTCCCTGTGCGGGCTGGGGCAGACCGCGCCCAACCCCGTGCTCACCACGCTGCGCTACTTCCGCCACGAGTTCGAGGAGCACATCCGCGAACACCGCTGTCGCGCCGGCGCGTGCAAGGTGCTCTCGACATTCGTCGTCGTCGCCGAAGCCTGCAGGGGGTGCGGCGTGTGCAAGAAGAACTGCCCGGTGTCGGCGATCTCCGGCCGGCTCAGGGAGGTCCACGAGATAGACTACGCGTTGTGCGTGAAGTGCGGGCAGTGCGAAGTCCACTGTCCGTTCGAGGCGATAGCACGCAGGTAGGTCCGGCCGGGTGGCCGAGCCTGTGAGAGTGAGGAGGACGGGATGAAGGTCCGCGACATCATGACCCCGAGGGTGGTGTCCTGTCCGCCTTCGGCGACCGTCGCAGAGGCCGCGCGAGTGATGCGGGACGAGCGGGTCGGCTCGATCCTGGTCGTCGACGAGAAGGGCGTGCTCGTCGGGTTGCTCACCGACCGGCAGATCACGCACGCCGTGGTGGCCGACGGGCTCGACCCCAAGACGGTCGCCGTCGACGAGTTCATGTTCACCGATTTCGTTCCTCTCGAGCCGGACATGGACCTGCTCACCGCCGTACGCCTGCAGAAGGAGCTCGCGATGCGCCGCCTCCCGGTGCTCGAGAACGGCGTGCCGGTGGGCATCATGTCGGTCTCCGACATCGCGGCGTTCGTGAAGGAGTGCATCGACGCGGTCCTCGTCGAGGGCGAGGTCCGCGTGCTCAGGCGCGCGGGCCGGAGCCACGGCTAGGGTCCGAGAGGGAGCATCGTGAGCAAGCGGGTCGAGGAGAGGACGCTCGCGTTGACCGTCGACGGTCGCGCCGTCGGAGCGCGAGAAGGTTCGACGGTGCTCGAGGCGTGCTGCGAGGCGGGCGTCCACATCCCCACGCTCTGTCACGACCCGCGTCTCGCGCCCTTCGGCGCCTGCCGCCTGTGCGTGGTCGAGATCGAGGGCATGCGCGGCTACCCGACCTCGTGCACCACGATGGCCGCCGACGGCATGGTCGTCGCCACCGACACCGAGCGGTTGCGCCAGATGCGCACGACCATCATCGAGCTGCTCCTCTCCGACCACGACGTGGACTGTCTCACCTGCGAATCCAACGCCGCCTGCGGCTTGCAGGACCTCGCCTACGAGCTCGGTATCGAACACGAGCGCTACGGCGGCGACAGGCACGGCCCGCCCGCGCTCGGCGACGACCCGCTGATCGCCCGCGACTACTCCAAGTGCATCAGCTGCGGACGCTGCGTGCGCATCTGCGCCGAGGTGCAGGGATGCAGCGTCTACGGCTGGCAGGGTCGCGGTTTCGACTCGCTTCCCATGACGCCGTACGAGCTGCCGTTGGGCGAGTCGGGCTGCGAGTACTGCGGCCAGTGCGTCTCCACCTGCCCGGTGGGCGCGCTCACCGACCGCATCTCGCGCTTCGCCGGCCGCCCGTGGGAGACCGGGAAGGTGCGCACGATCTGCGGCTACTGCGGCGTGGGCTGCACCGTCGAGTACCGCGTGCGCGAAGGCCGCATCGTGGGTGCGAGCGCTCCGGTCGGCGTGGGCGTCAACGGCGGGAACCTCTGCGCGAAGGGGCGTTACGGTTGGAGCTTCGTCCACCACCCCGACCGCCTCACCGTGCCGCTCGTGCGCAAGGGCGGCGAGCTGGTCTCCTCGACGTGGGAGGAGGCCATCGGGCTCGTCGCGGCCGGTCTCGCCAAGGCGCGCGACGCCCACGGCCCGGACGCGGTAGGCGGCCTCGCGAGCGCCAAGTGCTCCAACGAGGAGAACTACCTCTTCCAGAAGCTGCTGCGCGCGGGTATCGGCACGCATAACGTCGACCACTGCGCCCGCCTTTGACACAGCTCCACGGTGGCCGGTCTGGCCGCCACCTTCGGGAGCGGGGCGATGACGAACTCGATCGGCGATCTCGGCGAGGCCGACGTCATGCTCGTCGTCGGCTCCAACACCACCGAGGCGCACCCGATCATCGGTATCGAGCTCAAGCGCGCCGCCGCGCGCGGGACGCGCATCGTCGTGATCGACCCGCGGCGCATCGCGCTCGTCGATCACGCCCGGAGTTGGCTGCGAATCCGCCCGGGCACGAACGTCGCGCTCTTCAACGCGATGGCGAAGGTCATCGTCGAAGAGGGTCTCGCCGACTCCGTCTTCATCGAGGCGCGCACCGAGGGTTTCGACGAGTTCGCGGCGCATGTCGCCTCCGTCGACCTCGACGAGGCGGCCGCGCTCACGAGCATCGGCGCAGACGCCATCCGCGAGGTCTCCCGCGCCTACGCGAACGCCGAGCGCAGCTCGATCGTCTACTGCATGGGCGTCACACAGCACACGTCGGGCACCGCGCAGGTGCGCGCTCTCGCCAACCTCGCGCTGCTCTGTGGCCACATCGGCAAGCCCGGCACCGGCGTGAACCCGTTGCGCGGCCAGAGCAACGTGCAGGGCGCGTGCGACCTCGCGTGCCTGCCGAACTGCCTGCCGGGCTACCAGCCGCTCACCGATAAGAACGCGCTCGACCGCGTCTGCGACCTCTGGGAGAGCGAGCGCGAGCTGTCGACCGAGGCGGGACTCACCGTGGTCGAGATGATCGACGCCGCCGCGCGCGGCGAGCTCAAGGCGCTCTACGTCATGGGAGAGAACCCGGTGCTCTCCGACCCCGACCAGGCGCACGTGGTCGAGGCGCTGGAGAACCTCGACTTCCTCGTGGTGCAGGACATCTTCCTCACGGAGACCGGCAGGCTCGCCGACGTCGTGCTCCCCGCCGCTACGTTCCTCGAGAAGGACGGCACCTACACCAACACCGAGCGCCGCGTCCAGCTGGGACGGAAGGTCGTCGATCCGCCGGGCGAGGCGAAGACCGACTTCGAGATCGTCACGCTCGTCGCGAACGCGATGGGACTCGCGTGGGGCGAGGAGAGCCCCGAGGACGTGATGACCGAGATGGCCGCCGTCACCCCGCAGTACGGCGGCATCACCCATCGCCGCCTCGAGGAGGATGGCGGCCTGCAGTGGCCGTGCCCCGACGTCTCGCACCCCGGCACCCCGGTGCTCTACGCCGACGGCTTCCCGCGCGGCCGCGCCGCATTCGCCGTCGTCGACGACGAGCCGCCCGCCGAGCTGCCCGACGCACAGTTCCCGCTGGTGCTCTCGACGGGACGCCACCTGTGGAACTTCCACACCAACACGATGACGGGCCGCAGCGCCGGGCTCGCCGATCTCAACGCCGGGGGCTACGTGGAGATATCGCCCGAGGACGCCGAGTCGTTGTGCCTGTGCGAAGGGGACCGGGCCGAGGTGACGAGCAGGCGCGGCGCGTGCGTAGCGAGCGTGCGGATCGCTGTCGGGCTCGAGCCCGGCGTGGTGTTCATGCCGTTCCATTTCGCCGACGCGCCGGCCAACCGCCTCACCAGCGGGGCCGTTCTCGACCCGATCTCGAAGATGCCCGGTCTCAAGACCACGCCGGTGCGGGTCTCGCGCGTCGAGTGAGGCAACCGGGCGGGTCGGATCGCTGTCACTTGTCGCCCTCGGTGCGCCTGGACCGCCACTCTTCCATGAAACCGCTTGGGGATACCACGAGCACGCCTTCGCGAGCGCCAGTCGGGAAGTGCGCGAGGTTGCCGGTCACCAGGTAGTCCGCATGGCTGGCCAGCGCGATCTCCAGGAACGGTTCGTCGTCCGGGTCCGGCAGTCGTGTCGAGAGCGATGAGGCGGCGAAGACGTCACCGCGGAAGTCGATGTAGTCCAGTAGGGCGGCGACCGCGTCCGGATCGAATGCGAACCTGGGTCGTAGCAGCACGGTTTCGTATTCCGCAAGGACTCTGGCATCGAGGCACAGGGTCACGGCCCCTGACGACACCATGCGGACGATCTCTCCGGGAGGTCCGAAGGGTGACAGAAGACCCGAGACGAGCACGTTCGTGTCGAGGACGATCCTCACCGCTTGCGCGCTTGCCGAACCGCGGCGATCTCAGCGCTGATGTCGCTCGTCGACAGCTCGTCCATGCCAGTGGAAGTAGCGCGCCGCTGGAGAGAGGCGACCGCGTCCACGGCTCGGGCCTGTCGGAACGCGGCGAGGGACTCCTCGAGGTTCGACTCGCTGACGGCGGCGAGGATGGCGACGGGGCGACCGTTGCTGGTGATGACCATCTCACGCTCATCGGGCAGATCACGCCAGACCTCGGCGGACTTGCCACGCAGATCGCGAACGCTGACGAATCTCATGGCGTACCTCCAATCGTGACCCAAGTGTGTACACAAACGTCACACACGTCAAGGGCACGATACGCAAACAGGGAGTCCGCGTCAGACACAGTGAGCGGCTCGAGGATCAGCCGCTCGGTGGTGATTCCCGATGACAGCACGGCAGACGTTCCTTTCAACGGCTAGCGATTTCCCGTGCGTCTAGCGATTCCCACTTCAGTACCCTCATCTTCGAGGTAGCGGATCGGGTCACGCGCCGTCAGCTTGCTGCTGCGAATCTTTCCACCGGCTCCGATGGCCGGCTCCGCGCCAGGTCGTACGCGGTCTGCAGGTTGATCCAGAACTCCGGCGTGGTCTCGAGCGCCTGCGACAGCAGCCATGCGGTCTCGGGAGTCACGCCTCGCTTGCCGCGGACCAGCTCGTTCACGCGCTGCACCGGCACACCAAGATGCGCGGCGAAGGCCACCTGAGAGATGCCGAGCGGGATGAGGAACTCCTGGCTCAGGATGACGCCGGGGTGCGTGGGGATGCGGTTCTCGGGAATCACTTGCGAGCCTCCTCTCAGTGGTAGTCCATCAATCGGACCTTGTGGGCATGATCGCCCTCCCAGCGGAACACGAGTCGCCACTGGTCGTTGACGCGGATCGAGTGGGATCCCTTGAGGTCGCCCTTCAACACCTCGAGGCGGTTCCCGGGCGGCGAACGCAAGTCCAGCAGCGCCGCCGCCCCGTTGAGAACATCCAGCTTCACGAGAGCAACCGCTGCTACCTCGCGCGGGAATCGCTGAGCGCGGTTGGTCGGACGTCCGTGATACAGGTCCTCCGTCGCACCATCACCGAACGAGACGATCACCGCGCCCCCTCTCGCATGCGTAGACTAACACTAACACGGTTACCGTGCAAGTGTGCAACCCAGGGGACGAATGTGGGAGTGGGAGCGAACGTTGGGCGTAACCCGGAAACCGAGGCCCGCACTTGGCCTCGGTGAGAGCGTAGCTCTAAGGGCCGAGGGTTGTCGCGGTTGACGCGCTTGTTACGCGCGACAGCTGACTACAGGCGACCCATCTCCTTGTCGCTGAAGACGACGCTTAGCTCGCGGGGCGACGGCGTGCCATATCGGGGCGTGTTGTACGAGTAGGCCACTGCGATCCACAGTCTGCCAGCGACCTCGAACGTGCGCTCAAGCGACGCGGCTCCCTTTCGTGTCCTCGCCGTGAGCACATGTTTGCCGCGGGGCAGCTTGAGGACGTAGTAGCCCTGATCAGGCGATGGGCTGATCGCGCTGTCCCGAGCAGAGGGAAGGAGACGGTCGACAACAACCTGGCCGTCGACTTCGACCCGGATGTCGATGGTATCGCCGGGGATGCTCCCGTTGTCGACGAAGAGGACCACGTTGCCTGACGGGTCGATGAGACTCGAGGTTGTCTCGCTCGTTGTGCCTGCCGTCTCGTCCGTCGAGGAGGCCGGAGCGCTGGGGTGGGCCGCAGGTGCATCGGCAGACCGAGTTGCCGCGTCTTGGGTCGTACAGCCCGCGATGCCAAGAGCTACCACAAGGGTAAGCGACGCGAGCACCGATGTTCTCAGCTTCATCGCTGAATCCCGTCTGCGCCTAACAGCGTATATGCAGACCGTGTGATCTCCCGACACAGCTCCCGCTTTCTGCGTGACACGATACGCCTCGCGGCTTCGCGCAGGGGAGGTCACCCCGCCCCCGCCCTTGCGCCCCCGCCCTCCGCATGCCTAGAATGGCCACACTTCGCAGCACCCATAGCGCAGCAAGGACGTGAGGGAAGAGGGACCGCCGCCCGCGGGCCCGGCCACCCCTCCGAAGTCCCCCGCCAGGGCGGTCTCCCCGCCGGAAGCGGGACGGTGTCCCGAGCCGTTACCAGACCGGGGTCGAGGCTCCGAACCGCCGCGTGCGCCAGGAGCGAAGACAGGTGGTACCGCGATGGCCCCTCGCCCTGTCCCAAGGCGGGGGCTTTTGTGTCCCCGGGCCGCGTGTCCGGGCTCGCCCTCAAGGGAGGTTTGGCGAGATGGGTACCGCCCGCATCGTCTTCGACCGCTGGGACGGCCGGTATGCCGCGCGCATGCGCGACGTGCGCTCCTCGGCCGTTCGCGACCTGTTCGCCGCAGCGTCCATGCCCGACATGATCTCGCTATCGGGCGGCATGCCCGAGGTCTCCCGCGTGCCCGCCGACGTGGTCGCGCGCGTCGTGCGCGACGCCATCCGTCACGAGGGCGCCTCCGCGCTCCAGTACGGCTCCTCCGACGGCCGTCCCGAGCTGCGGGCGATCATCGCCGAGCTGATGGCCGAGATCGGTGTGCGCATCTCGCCGGGCGACCTCATCGTGACCGCCGGCGCGCAGCAGGGCCTCGACCTCCTCGCGAAGATCTTCATCGATCCCGGCGACACGATCGTCACCGAGGGCCCGACGTACGTCGGCGCGCTCCAGGCGTTCTCCGCGTATCAGCCCAACATGGTGTGCGTGCCCATGGACGACGACGGCATGCGAGTCGAACTGCTCGAAGCCGAGCTCGCGCGCCTCGGCCCGCGCGGCGCGAAGTTCATCTACACGATCCCGAACTTCCAGAACCCCGCCGGCGTCACGCTCTGTGCGGAGCGCCGCCGCCGACTGCTCGAGCTCGCGCGCGAGTACGACATCCCCGTCATCGAGGACGACCCGTACGGGCGGCTGCGGTTCGAAGGCGGCCACATGAAGCCGCTGCGCGCGCTCGACGACGAGGTGATCTACCTCGGCACGTTCAGCAAGATCTTCGCGCCCGGCCTGCGCCTGGGCTGGATGACCGCCCCGAAGCCGATACTCGCGAAGGTGCTGCTCGCTAAGCAGGCCGCCGACCTGTGCGGGAGCAACTTCGCGCAGGTAGCGGCGGAACGCTACTTCCGCGGCACGCGGTGGCGCAGCGTGCTGCGCGACCTGACCGAGACGTACGCGCGACGCCGCGACGCCATGCTCGAATCCCTCGCCGAGCACTTCCCGCCGGAGGCGCACTGGACGAGGCCGGAGGGCGGCTTCTTCGTCTGGGTGACGCTGCCCGAGTTCCTCGACACCGGGGCGCTGCTGCCCGAGGCGGTCGAGCACGGAGTGACGTTCGTGCCGGGGACGGGCTTCTTCCCCGACGGGCGCGGGCGCAACCAGATGCGGCTGGCGTTCTGCTATGCCGAGCCCGACGCCATCCGCGAGGGCATCCGCCGTCTCGGCGAGGTGCTCGAGGGTCGGCTCGACCTCTACCGCGCGTTCGCCGCCGCGGGCGCGCTGCCGATCGCGAAGGGGGCTTAAGGCGTGAAAGAGAAGATTGCGGTCCTCATGGGAGGGCGCTCGCTCGAGCGCGAGGTCTCGCTGCGCAGCGGCGAGCGGGTGTGCGCCGCGCTGACCGCGGCGGGTTTCCACGTGCTCGCGCTCGACGTCGTGCCCGATCTCGTCGAGACGCTGCGCCGCGAGCGGCCCGACGCGGTCTACGTCGCGTTGCACGGCCGCTTCGGCGAGGACGGCACCGTCCAGGAGCTCCTCGAGTTCCTCGGGATCCCGTACACCGGTCCCGGAGTCGTCGCCTCAGCGCTCGCGTGGGACAAGTCGCTCTCGAAGCGTCTCTTCATGCAGCACGACGTGCCTACGCCGCCGTGGGTGACGTTCACCGCCGACGCCTTCAAGGAGATGGGCGCGGCCACCGCGCTCGACCTCGTCCCCGGCGCGGTCGGCGGCTTCCCGGTCGCGGTGAAGCCCGCCGAGCAGGGCTCGGGCCTGGGCATGTCGCGCGTCGAGGACGCGGAGTCACTCCCGGAGGCGCTGCTCACCGCTCTCTCGTTCGGGGACGCCGCGCTCGTCGAGCGCTGGGTCGACGGCGTCGAGATCGCCGTCTCGGTGCTCGACGGGCCCGAGGGAGTCTTCGTGCTGCCGCCGGTCGAGATGGTCGCGAAGTCGGGCATCTTCGACTTCTCGGCGATGTACACGCGAGGCGAGACGGAGTATTTCGTGCCGGCCCGTCTCGAGCCCGCGGTGATGGCCGAGGTGGAGCGGCTCGCCGCGCAGGTGCACGCGTTGCTCGGCTGCCGCGACGTGAGCCGCGTGGACATGGTCGTCGGCGCCGACGGCACGCCTTTCGTGCTCGAGTGCAACACCAGCCCGGGGATGACCGACACGTCGCTGCTGCCGATGGCCGCCGAGGCCGCCGGCATCGGCTTCCAGGACCTGGCGGTACGGCTCGTCCGGGCGGCGCTCGATAGGGTAAAATGATGGGTAGATACCAAGGTACGGACGGCGCCCCCGCGGCGCCGTCACAGTCCGTGGGTCCTCGACGATGGAGGTGTTCCGAAGATGTGCTGTGACGATCGCAGGGGCGGCGGGTTCGGCGCGTTCCTGCTGGGCGGGATGCTCGGCGCCGTGCTGGGGCTGCTCTTCGCGCCCCGCTCGGGCAAGGAGAGCCGCGACATCCTCGCGGGCAAGGCCGAGGAGCTCATGACCGAGGGTAAGGACCTATACGAGACCGGACGCGAGAAGGTCGTCGAGACCTACGCCACCGGCAGGACGGTAGCGACCGAGAAGACCGAGGAGCTGCGCGAGAAGCTCGATGTCGCGCGCGAGAAGCTCAAGGAGCAGGTCGGACAGGTCTCTGGTGTCGCGAAGGAGAAGGCCGCCGAGGTGGGCGGGGTCGCTAAGGACCTTGCCACCAAGGTGAGCGGGGCCATGCGCCACGGCGCGGACGCCATCGAGGAGGCCGCGGACGGCGTGACGCCCGAGGCGTCCGCCGAGCCGCCGCTGGTCTGAAGGGCGCCTGAGTTCGAGTGAACGGGGGCCGGGGCGCACGCGTCCCGGCCCCCGCGATTCCCGAGGAGGGGAGCGGAGTGGCGAGCGTCCTGCGTCTCGAGGGGACTCCGGTCGTCGGCGCCCGAGGCCGGCGGCTCGGGGTCGTAGAGCGCGTCCTCTTCGCCCCCCGCGAGCCTCTCGTCGTAGGCGTTCAGGTGCGACCGCGCCGCATCCTGGGGCTCATGGCGCGGCGGGAGAGGTTCGTCGTCCTTGCCGGGCTTACGTACGCCGAACGGGAGATCCGTCTCTCCGGGAAGCGTCTGCCCTCCGCGCGCGAAGCGGCCGCGGCGCTGGGCGGGGACTGGGAGGAGACCGTCGCCTGGCGAGGTATGCCCGTGCTCGACGAGGACGGAGAAGCCACGGGCGTGGTCCACGACGCGGACGTCTCCCTGCGCGACGGGTCGGTACGGTCCCTCGCGCTCTCGGGCGGAGTCGCCACCGACGCCGCCGTCGGGCGGGGCTCGGTCGCGGGCGGCGAGGTCATCGGTTTCGACGGCGCCGCCGTGCGGATCGCGCGGCCCCGCGACGATGTCGCCGTCTCGGGAGGAGCGGCCGCATCCGCGGGCAAGGCGACGGCCGCGGTGAAGGTGCATGGAGGCCGTGCGGCGAAGAAGGCGTACGATACGGGGGTGGCCGCGGCGATCGCCGTCGGCCGCGCGGCGCGGCGATCGGCGAAGCGAGGTCTCATCAAGCGCCTCAAGGACGCCGCGACCGTCGAAGAGGACGAGCCGGGCGCCTAGACGCCCTTTCGACACGGGAAACGAAGGATGCGACGTCTCCTCAAGCCGTTCGATCCAAGTGAGGCAGCCGGCCTTCCCGCCGTCTGCGCCGGTTGCGCGTTCTGGGAGTCGGACGTCGTGCGGCCCGTACGCTGCGGCGCAACCTGCGACGAGGCCCTCGTCGCCGAGCGCGTGCGCGCCGTCCACGAGGAGTGGGGCGAGATGGGCCGCGCGGCCTGGGAGGACGGAGAGCTTCTCGGGTTCGTGAAGTACGCGCCCGCCCGCTTCTTCCCACAGTCCGCCCTCCTGCCCGCCGGTCCGCCCTCCGAGGACGCGGTGCTGCTCGCCTGCCTCCACATCACTCCCGAGGCGCGCCGTCACGGTCTCGGGAAGCTCCTGCTGCAAGCCGCGATGCGCGACGCCGTCAGCCACGGCGCGAAGGCGTTGGAGGCGTTCGCGGCCGCGCGCCGTATCGACTACGAGACCTCGCCCGTGGTGGGGATGGAGTTCCTGCTCAGGCACGGGTTCACCGTACGGCGGCCGCACCCGGAGTACCCGCTGCTCCGTCTCGAGACGCGCTCGCTCGCCGTGTGGCGCGAGGACCTGGAGTCGATGCTCGAATCGCTACGCTTCCCTTTGAGGGTCCCGGCGCGCGTGCCTTCGACCAACATGCGGGAGCGGGGATGACGGCGGGTCCCGCTCGCAAGCCGGGGTCGCTCGAGCGCGTCCGCGAGTTCCTCGCCGAGCGCGGGCTCGAGGACCGTCTCGTCGTCTTCGAGCAGTCGACGAAGACCGCGCAGATGGCGGCCGACGCTATGGGGTGCCTCCTCGGACAGATCGTGAAGTCCCTGGTCTTCGCGGGCGGCGGCGAGGCCGCGATCGCGCTCGTGGCGGGCGACCGGCGCGGGGACGTGCCCGCGATAGCCGCCGAGCTCGGCTGGGCGCGGGCCTCGTTCGCGGACGCGGATGCGGTGCGCGCCGCCACCGGCTACGCCATCGGCGGCGTGTCCCCGTTCGACCTGCCCGAAGACCTTCCGCTCCTCGCCGACGATTCGCTGGCGCGCTTCGACGTCGTCTTTCCGGCCGGAGGCACGCCCGCCTCGATGGTGCGGCTCTCTCTCGACGAGCTGATCACCCTCACGGGCGCGCGCATGACGCGGATCTCGCACTAGGAAGGCCATGGCATTCCTTCGATCCCAGGGCGCCGAGCCCGACGGGCCCCCGCCGTTGCGCGCGTTCGTGGCGACTCTCGCGGTCGTCCTCGCCGTGGGCTTCGCCCTCGCCGCGTACCTGCCGGTCACGGTGACGGTCGACGGCGTGCGCGTGTGGGAGCGTGCCGGGACGACGGTCGCGGAGGTGGTGCGACGCCACCCGCCGGCCGCCACTGCGGGCGACCTGCTCGCCGCGGCGGACCGGAGCGTGGTGCGCGCCGGCGGAGGCGACCCGTCGCGGGTGCTGCTCGAAGGGGTACCGGTCGAGCTCGACGCGCGCGTCTTCGAGGGGGCGGCGCTGACGGGCGTTCGCGGAGCCGACCGGGTCGAGCCGACGGAGACGACACGCGTCCTGGTGCCGAGCCCGGTCGTCTTCAAGGGAGCGGGGCCGATACTGCAGTTGGCGAGCCCGGGAGAGGCGGGCACCGCCGTCGTCGTGCGCGGGACCGTCTCCCGGCTGGTGGTCGCGACGCTGTCCGCCGTCCCGCCGACGCCGATGGTGTTCCTCCGCAAGCCCATCGACGGGGGGACCAAGGTGGTGGCGCTGTCGTTCGACGACGGCCCCTGGCCAGGTCAGACTGAACGCATCCTCGACGTGTTGCGCCGAGAGCGCGTCCACGCGACGTTCTTCATGGTCGGCTATCGTGCGAGCCTCGCGTCGGCGCTCGCCCGGCGAGTCGCGCGCGAGGGACACACGGTGGGGAACCACACCCAGCGCCACGTCGATCTCGGCCAGGCGGGAGCCCCGCTCGTAGCCTCCGAGATGGGCCGCGCGCAGAAGGTGCTGCTCGGCGACACGGGGGTCGAGCCGCGCTGGTTCCGGCCGCCGGGGGGATCGGTGAGCCCGCTCATCTATGCGCGCAGCCGGGCCCTCGACCTGAGGCTCGTGCTGTGGACGGTCGATCCCGAAGACTGGAGCCGGCCGGGCGCGGCGACCATCGTGAAGCGGGTGCTCGAGCTGGTGCGGCCCGGGGGTGTCGTGCTGCTGCACGACGGCGGTGGCGACCGGACCCAGACGATCCAGGCGCTGCCCTACATCATCCGAGGGCTGCGGGCGCGGGGCTACTCGCTCGTGACGCTCGGCCAGCTGCCGGGCGCTACCTATCGCTTCCGGTCGCTGCGCCGGTAGACGACAGTGGCGGTCACGACGACGTCCACGAGCGCGTCGTGCTCCTCTCGCGGGAGCGTCTCGCGGACCTGCGCGTCGAAGGCGACCCCGATCCGTGCGACGTGCGGCGGCAGGTCCGCCAGCAGGGTGTCGTAGAAGCCGCCGCCATGCCCGAGCCGGACGCCGGACCGGTCGAAGGCGAGCCCGGGTAGCACGACCGCGTCCAGTCCGTCCGCCGCCATGACGGGAGCGTCGGCGGCCGGCTCCAGGATGCCGTAGGTCCCGGGTGCGAGGTCCGTCTCGGAGGCGACGTGCAGCGTCAACGCTCGCGGACCGGTGACGCGCGGGTACGCGACGGCGGTGCCCCGTTCGCGCAGTAGGGCGAACGCGGTCGCGAGGTCGGGTTCCTCGGGGAGCGCGGCGTAGGCGAGCACGGTGCGAGCTCGCGCGAGCTCCGGGAGTGACAGCACTCTCTCGGCGATCTCCGCGGACTCCCGCGCGCGCACTTCGCGCGGCATCGCGCGCAGGGTCTCGCGGGCCTCCTTGCGCAGGGCGTTCTTGGGTCCGTCTTCCATGGCGACAGCATAGCGCCCGGCGCCCTCCCGAGGGAGGACTCGGCCATGTGGGTATATCGACGGAGATGGCGACATCACCGACAAGACCACCGAAGGACAGGGCAACGGCCGCGCGGGCGGGACGTCCCCCCAGCGTATGGCCCACGCTCGTCATCTTCGCAGTCCTCGCGGCGGCGATCGCCACAGTCGGTCGCGTTTACTACGTCGAACAGCGTCGCGCGATGCTCGACCACCAGCGCGACGAGATAGGCGCCATCGCCCGCCTGAAGGTCGGGCAGATCACACAGTGGCGTAGCGAGCGCTTGACGTTCGCGCGCGTGCTCTTCGCCGATCCGCGTTCCGTCTCGGAGGTCGAGGACTACCTAGCGGGGCGAGCGACCCCGGCGGACCGTGCCCGGCTCGAGCGTTGGCTAGTGACCGCCGCGACCACGGACGAGGCGCAGGGGGTCTGCCTCTTCGACAAGGCCGGGACTCGCGTCTTCGAGAGCGCCCCTCACGAGGTGGGGCCTGTGGACCGCGCCGAAGTTACCGAGGCGCTGCGGACGGGCGTGACGTGCCTGACCGACCTGTATCTCGACGGCGAGGGCAAGTCGTGGATCGACCTCGTCGTCCCGGTCGGTGCGCCGGGGCACCCCGCGATCGGTGTCGCCCTCTTCCCTCGAGACCCGAACCTGTTCCTCTACTCGCTCATCCAGACCTGGCCCACACCCAGCACCAGCGCCGAGTCGCTGCTCGTCCGACGCGACGGCCGCGACGTGCTGTACCTGAACACCCTGCGACACCGCAAGGGCACCGCGCTGAGGTTGAGGCTCCCGCTGAACAAGGCCCGGCTGCCCGCGTCGGAGGCGGTCCAGGGGAAGACCGGCGTGGTCGAGGGTATCGACTACCGCGGCGTGCCCGTGCTCGCCGACCTCCGCGGTGTCCCCGGGACCGGCTGGAAGCTCGTCTCGAAGGTCGACCTCGCGGAGGTGCTCGACCCGATCCGTGCCATCGCGTGGTCCACGCTTCTCGTCGTCGCCTTGCTGCTGCTCGTCTCCGGTCTCGTCTTCGGGTATCTGCGGTCGCGGCAGGGCCGGGCGTACCTTCGCATGCGGGCGGAAGCAGAGCGGGCCGACAAGGACCATCTCGAGAAGACCGTTCGCGAGCGCACCGCCGATCTCGAGCGCCTGAACGAGGAACTGCGCGTCGCGACCGAGGCGAAGAGCCGCTTCCTCGCGTCGATGAGCCACGAGCTGCGCACCCCGCTCAACTCGATCATCGGCTTCACCGGAATCCTCCTTCAGGGGCTTGCCGGCGAGCTCAACGACGAGCAGGCGAAGCAGATGCATATGGTCGAGGGGTCCGGTAAGCGGCTGCTCGCGCTCATCGACGACGTCCTCGACCTCTCCAGGATCGAGGCCGGCCGCTCCGAGGTGGTCTCGGTCGAGTTCGACCCCGCGGAGATGGTGGACTCCGTCGTGTCGGCGATCCGCCCGCTCGCCGAAGAGAGGGGCTTGGACCTGCGCGTCGAGGTCGCCGACGGGGTCGGCACGACGTCCACGGACATAGGGAAGGTCCGGCAGATACTGACCAACCTGCTCTCCAACGCGGTCAAGTTCACCCAGCGGGGCGGGATCGTCGTCAGCGTCGCCCCGGCCACGGGCGACCGCCTCGTCTTCTCGGTGTCGGACACGGGCGCGGGCATCTCCGCCGACGAGATCGAGGCGATCTTCGACGAATTCACGCAGGGCAGGGCGGGAGCCGAGGTCCTTCAGGGCACTGGCCTCGGCCTGGCGATCAGCCGGAAGCTGGCGCGCATGCTCGGCGGCGACCTCGCGGTGCGCAGCGAACTCGGCAAGGGCTCGACGTTCACCCTGACGCTTCCAAGGAGGCTGGCCTCGGATCCGGGCCGCTAGCCGATCCCCAGCACCGTCATCCCGAGCAACAGAACCGTGAGGCCGATGACGACCACGATCGTCGTCCACGCCAGCGCGTTGTTGAACCGTCCGTTCGCGTGGCTCCCCATGATCCGCCGGTCGTTGACGATGATCATCATGAATATGAGGAGGAACGGGAGCATCATCCCGTTCACCACCTGCGAGACGAGCATCACCGCGATCAGGTTCACGCCCGGCAGCAGGATGATCGCGGCCGCGACGAAGATGACGAAGGTGTAGAGGCCGTTGAAGACGGGCGCGTCGCCCCAGGCGAGGTCGACGCCCGCCTCCCACCCGAACGCCTCGCAGATGGCGTAGGCGGCGGTCAGCGGGAGCACGGCGGCCGACAGCACCGACGCCGAGAGCAGCCCGATCGCGAAGAGCAGCTGCGAGTAGGAGCCTGCGAGCGGGGCGAGCGCCTGCGCCGCCTCCTTCGCGCTCTCGACGCGCACTCCGGCCGGGAAGAGCACCGTACCGGTCGTGATGATGATGAAGCAGGCGACGATGTTGGCCGAGATCGCTCCCGCGATGACGTCCCACCGCGCCAGCACCCACTCCTTGATGGTCGTGCCCTTCTCCACGATGTTGCTCTGGACGAGGAACTGCATCCACGGCGCGATGGTCGTCCCCGTCAGGCCGATCGCGAGCGCGATGAACGCCTGGGTGGGCACGATGTGCGGGACCACGAAGCTGCGCGCCACCTCCGCCCACGGCGGCCGCGCGAGGAAGGCGGCGACGATGTAGGAGACGAAGACCGCCGATAGCGCGAGCAGCACCTTCTCCACGTCGCGGTAGCTGCCCCGCACGACCAGCAGCCACACCACGACAGCGGCGACGGGCACGGAGACGTACTTCGAGACACCGAAGAGCTGCATCGCAGCGGCGATGCCGGCGAACTCCGCGACGGTGGTCGCGGCGTTGCTCGTGAGCAGCAGCAGCATGGCGAAGAACGTGGGGCGCACGCCGAAGCGCTCGCGGATGAGCGCCGAGAACCCCTTGCCGGTGACGGCACCCATGCGCCCCGCCATCTCCTGCACGATCACGAAAGAGGGTGTCATCGCGAGCATCATCCACAACATGGCGTAGCCGTAGCGCGCCCCGGCGACCGAGTAGGTCGAGATCCCCCCGGAGTCGTTGCCGGCCGACGCCGCGATGATGCCCGGCCCGATGAAGGAAAGGGCCAGCACGAAGCGGTGACGCCTGGTCGTCGGCGCGGTCACGTGCGCCCTCTACCGCGCCCGGAAGACGGGCGAGCCGCCGACGACGGCCCAGAGCATGCCGAGGAAGACGACCGCCCCGAACACCATGAGCGTGGCGGTCATGAGCGTCTGCGAGACGCGCTTGCCCGCGTCCGCCCGGTTCTCGGCGAGCCTTCCGACGACCGCGCCGGCCAGCGTCACCGCCAGGACCGAGACGCCGAGCGCGAGGCCCAGCCACGCCTGGTACGGGAGGAGCGACCCCTCGAAGAGCCACTCGGCCAGCTGCGGGGTCTGGTACCAGACCTCGATGACGGCGAAGGCCAAGACGCCCACGAGCAGTCCGAGGAGCGAGCCTGCGAGCCCGTCGTTCGCCATGCGCAGCCAGAGCGGCTGCCGCTCGTCCTTCTCCTCGGTCTCGATGACGCGCGACATCGCGTGCGCGGCGACGTCCTCCGCGACCCGCATCACGACCACGGAGAGCAGGAGCCCGGCGAAGAGGGGTTCGCCCGCCGGGGGATACACGCGTCCGACCGCGCCCGCCGCCGCGAAGAGCACCGCCCAGACCGCGAGCCAGCCGTTGCGGGAGACCCACGGCCACACGCCCGCGATGCCCGAGCGCACGCTGCGGCCGGTGGCGAGCGCGAGGTCCTCCGCCGACTCCTCCTCGAGCACGTCGAGCGCGTCGTCGACGGTGACGATCCCGAGGATCCGGCCGGACTCGTCGACGACCGGCACGGCGAGCAGGTCGTACTTGCTCATCGTCTCCGCGACGTCCTCCTGGTCCTCGTCGGGACCGACGGTGAAGACCTCGCGCTCGACGATGTCGGCGACCGCGGTCTCGGGCTGGGAGACGATGAGGTCGCGCAGCGAGACGACGCCGACGAGCCGGCGGTCGCGCCCCACCACGTAGACGTAGTAGATGCTCTCGTTCTCGGCGGCGCCTTCGCGCAGGTGGTCGATGACCTGCTGCACGGTCGCCTCTTCCGAGACGGTCGTGACCTCGGGGGTCATGATGCCGCCGGCGGTCTTCTCCTTGTAGCCGAGGAGCTTGCGGATCTCGCGGGCCTCTTTGACGCCCATGAGCCGCAGGAGCGCCTCGGCCTTGTCGTAAGGAAGATCGCCGATGATGTCCGCCGCGTCGTCGGGGTCCATGATCTCGAGGATGTCCGACGCGCGCTGGCTCGTGAGGTCCTCCATGACCTCGGCCTGCAGGTCGTCCTCGAGCTCCGAGATCGCCTCGGCCGCCTGGTCGTTGTCGAGATGCTCGAAGACGCGCGCGCGCTGCGCCGGCGTGAGCTGCTCGAGCACGTCGGCGACGTCGGCCGGGTGCAGTTCGTGGAGTCGCTTGTGCGTGACGGAGAGCTGCACGTGCGAGAGGTCGCGGTCGAGCAGGTCCATGTAGTTCCACGCGATGATGTTC
Organism: Coriobacteriia bacterium; assembly: GCA_041658765.1. Lineage (NCBI taxonomy): Bacteria > Bacillati > Actinomycetota > Coriobacteriia > Coriobacteriia bacterium. Next base: position 105,950 of record JBAZZO010000006.1, read on the forward strand.
TCGGCCAGCTCGCGTCCGACCAGGCGCGTGACGGCTTGCGCGGCGCGCTCGAGCGCGGGCGAGAGGCCGCGAAGGATGCCGCGCGCACCGACCTCGGCGCCGAGCAGGCGCAACTGGTTGCGCGACTCCGAGAGTTTGAGGTCGTTGACGCGCACGACCTTCATGCCGCGCGTGTCGACGATCTGCTTGTTGAGCAGGTCGCGGTGGAGGAGCACCTCATCGGGCTGCAGGTACGAGAAGCGCAGGTCGCGGCCGGGGACGTTGAGCACCACGCGCTCGCCGTCGAAGACGTCGATGTACTTGCGCCACGAGAGCATGAACGGCGTCTTGTCCGGCCCCACGAAGGCGAGCGACGTGACTCGCGGGAAGACCTCGCGCGTGGCGATGGCGATGTCGTGGATGCGGCCGATCTCCTCGCCGTCGGCATCGAGGACCGGCCTGCCCAGCATGCGGGTCAGGTAGAACATGGCGCTCCCTCCCTCACGGACGGAGTCCGTCAGGTCGCGGTACGGGCCCCGGGCCCCCGCGAGAGGGAGCCGGGACCTAGGGACTTGATGGAGTCACTTAGGTCCTCTTCGAACGGGTACAGGGCGACGACATGGAAAGACCCCGGCCTCTGCGATGAGGAACGGGGTCACACCCGGGGACGCGGTTTCGCGCGGTCCCTCGGACGCCCCGTCCCTCGTCATGTGGTTTGAGCACTGCCCGACGTAGGACCGCTTCCGCGATCCAGCCACTTTATCCTTCGCCTTAAGCCGGCGAGGGCTGTTCTACCCATTGGCGTCTCTCGACATTTCCGGGCAGTGGCCTGTGTTCGGACAGGAGCCGCACCTAACGGATGGAGCCCTGCCATGTTGTCAACGTCCGCGCGAGGCGGACACCGACGATTGTATGCGTGGCATCCGGGCGAGGCAACCCGACGGATGGACTCCTGGTGACGCGATGTATATCATATACATCGTGAGGATCGAGACGGTGAGACCTCGGGAAGGTCCCGGGAAGGACGCGGTGGCACGATGGGCCGCATGGCGCGCAAGCAGCTCTACATAGAGGGCGCGCAGGATGTCGCGCTCCAGCGCGAGGCCCGGCGGCTAGGGGTCACTCAGGCCGAGGTGGTGCGTCGCGCCATCGACGCGTGGCTCGCGCACGCCGCCGACGATGTGCGGGAGCGGGCGTGGCAGGGTTTCGCGGAGGTCGCGGCCGAGGCCCAGGCGCGCTACGACACCTCCCGTCCGCCCACGCCGTGGACGTTCTCGCGAGAAGACGCTTACGAGGGACGGACGGGCCGGCGTGGGACCTGAGACGTTCGTGGACACGAACGTGTTCCTGTACGCGTTCGACGATCCTCGCTCGGGGAAGGCCGATCGCGCTCTCCTCTGCCTCGACGTGTTGATGCGCGCCTCGCTCGGGGTCGTGAGCGCTCAGGTGGTCGGGGAGTTCGCGAACGTCGTGCGAGGCGGGCGCGTGCAGCTGTCGTGGTCCGAAGCCGAGAGCGCCATCGACGGGATCCTCGGGACGTTCGCGCTGGTGCCGCTCGGTCCGGATGTGGTGCGTGAGGCGCTGCGCGTGGTGCGCACGCACGGGCTCGACTACTGGGACGCGCAGATCTGGGCGGCGGCACGTCTCGGCGGCTGCGAGCGCATCCTGACGGAGGACGTCCACGGTCCCCGGATCGACGGCGTGGAGTACGTCGATCCCTTCACCGCGGGGTTCGATCCGCGAAGCCTGCTCGGCTGAGGGCTCAGTCCGAGCGCGCCGCGAGCCAGGCCTTCGCCAGTTCGGCCCAGCCTTCGCCCTTGCGCCCGACGGTCGCGACGACGTCCTCCCGCGCGGCCAGCACGTCCCGCACCGTGGGGTCGTCCAGCGCGTTGGCGACGAGCGCCATGAGGCCGACCGCGTCGGCCATCTCGAGATCGGTGCGCGAGTCGCCGATCGCGATGGCGTCCCGGCACTCGAGGCCGCGGAGCCGAAGGTCCGCGGTGATGGCGCGCGCCTTCGACACCCCCGCAGGGGCGAGGTGATAGGCGTGGATCTCCTCGACGCCCACGAGGGTATGGCGCGGGGGATGGATGATCCCGTTGTCGAGGAACGCGACGGGGACGGCCAGGGACGACAAGGCCGCGCGCGCCTCCTCCACGTCGACGTTCCCGCGCAGCACGTGCGTCGCCACGCGGTCGAGATGGTACGGGTCGTGGACCTCGATCCGCCCGGGGAACCGCTGCGTGAGGGCGTCGAGCGCGCCCGCTCGCGCGATCGCGTCGTGAGGCGTCTCCCCCTCGAGGAGCGCGTCGGCCGGCCAGTCGCCGTTGTCGGCGACGACCTCGCGTCCGCGGTCGTAGACGCGCAGGCAGCCGAGCTCCGCGATGTAGTCGCGCCAGCCGAGGAGCCGGGCGACCTCGGCGAGTTGCTTGGCGTTGCGGCCCGACACCATCACCACGGGCAGCCCCGCGCGGTTGACGTCGACGATCGCCTGCGCCGCGGCGAGGCCGGGGGAGCCGGTTCCGTCGCAGAGCACGCAGCCGCCGTGGCCGAGCAGGGTGCCGTCGAGATCGGTATAGAGGACCTTCGCCCGTGCGAGAGCGGCGCGAGCCTGGGTACTCCTGAGTGTCCCATCCGTTGACGCCACACGGCTCCTTCCGGACGTGTCGACCTGTCGGCGGCAGCGCGGCGGACGACTCCTCTATAATAGGCGACGCGGCGCCGTCCGGCTCCGCGGGTTCGGGAGGGAACTTCATGGATCTCGACATGCCAGAAGAGGTGGACCTGCCTTTCCCGCAGTACCGTTGTCCGGTATGCGGCAAGGCGCTGCCGTTGACCGAGGCGCGCATCACCGTCACGTGCGCCGAGCACCGCCCGGCCGAGACCGGTCCGCCCTACGAGGTACGGCTCGCGACGAAGAAGGACCGTGCCGCGATCGAGGAGATCTGCGACCGCGCGTGGGGCGAGACCGAGATCGACGCGTTCGGCGCGACCTTCGACGTGCTGGGCTCGGCGAACTTCATCGCCGAGAGCGCCGGCGAACTCGGGGGTCTCGTGTCGATGTCCGTCTTCGGCGGCGAGGCGATCATCGTCCTCATGTCCGTCTATCCGGGCCTGCAGGGGCACGGGGTCGGCTCCGCGCTGCTCGACGCGGCCGTGAGCTACGCGCGCGAGAAGCGGCTGCCCGCCATGCGCGTCGCCGTGAGCAACGACGACATCCCTTCGCTCTACTTCTACCAGCGGCACGGCTTCCGCATCACCGAGGTGGCCATCGGGCTCGTCGCCGACAGCCTCGGCGGCGCGACCCCCGGCTTCTCGGGCATACCCGTGCGCGACGAGGTGCGGCTCTCCCGCCCCGTATGCGCCGAATGAGGAGGACGGACATGGACGTCGCGCGACCACGCAAGCGGTCCCTGCTGCTCGTGGCGGCGCTCGCGATCGCGCTCGTCGCATCGGGCTGCGCCAAGGCCGCGGAGCCGAAGAAGACCGCGGGGTCCGAGAAGAAGGCCATCGTGCCGTCGGCGCTCCGCATCGGCACTCTGCCGACCGAGGACATCCTGCCGCTGTGGGCGGCCGAGTCCAAGGGCCTGTTCACCGCCATCGACCTGAAGGTCACCATCGTGCCCTTCCAGTCCGCGCAGGAGCGGGACGCGGCGTTCGCCTCGGGCGCCATCGACGCGTTCATGGGCGACATCATCGCCGCGGCCTCGCTCGAGGCGGCCGGGGTGCCGGTCTCGCTCGCGACGGTGATGCTCGGTTCGACGCCGCCCGAGGGGCGCTTCGGCATCGTGGTGCCGCCGAAGTCGACCGTCACCAGCCTCGCGCAGCTCGCCGGGGTCCCGGTCGGCACGTCTTCCGGGACGATCCAGGAGTACGTGCTCGACGGCCTGATGACGCAGGCCGGTGTACCCCCGTACTCCGTGCGCGTCGAGGAGGTCAAGAAGGTCCCGGTGAGGTTCGAACTGCTCATGGCTGGCAAGCTCAAGGCCGCCGCCCTGCCCGACCCGCTGCTCTCCCTTGCGGTCATGCAGGGAGCGAAGCTGCTCGCCGACGACACCATGGGGCGCAACCTCTCCCAGACGGTGCTGGTGGTCTCCGACAAGTACCTCGCCATCCCCGGCGGCATGGAGGCGCTCAAGCGCGTCCTGACGGTGTGGGACGAGGGAGTCGCTCTCGTGAACGCCGTGCCCGATTCGTGGAGGAGCGTCCTCGTCGAGAAGGCGCGTCTGCCCAAGCCCCTCGAGACGACGTACCAGGTGAACCTCTACCCGAAGGCGCAGCCGCCCGCGAAGGACGACGTCGATGCGGTGCTCGAGTGGATGCGCGCGAAGGGCCTCCTGAAAGCGACGCTGTCGTACGACGACCTCGTACAGACGATCCCGAAGTAGGGCGGATGGCGTCCGTTCGAGCCATCGACGCCCGCGTCGTCTACCGCGGCGTCGACCGCGACGTGGACGCGCTCGACGGCATCGAGCTGGATATCGCGGAAGGCGAGCCCGTCTCGGTCATCGGGCCGTCGGGCTGCGGCAAGTCGACGCTGCTGCTCGCCGTCGCCGGCCTCGTCCCTCTCACGTCGGGCTCGGTCTCGGTCGACGCCGAGGCGGTGACCGGGCCGCGCCTGCGCACGTCACTCATCCTCCAGGATCTCGGCCTGCTGCCGTGGAAGACCGTCGAACGCAACGCGCGGCTCGGCCTCGAGGTCCGGCACGTGCCGCCCGCGTCGCGCGACGCTGCCGTGGGCGATGCGCTCGCCCGAGTCGGCCTCGCGGAGTTCGCGCACGCGTACCCGGGCGAGCTCTCCGGCGGCATGCGCCAGCGGCTCTCGCTCGCCCGCGCGCTCGCGCTCGACGCGGACCTGCTCCTGATGGACGAGCCCCTCTCGGCGCTCGACGCGCTCACGCGCGAGGACCTGCAGGGGCTCCTCCTCGGGATGTGGAAGCAGCGCGGCCACACGGCGCTGCTGGTGACGCACTCCATCGAGGAGGCGGCGTTCCTCGGGAGGCGGGTCGTGGTGATGACGCCGCGGCCGGGGCGCGTCGCCGCGGTCGTGGACAACCCCGGCATGGGCTCTCCAGGCTATCGGGAGACGGAGGCCTTCCTCGCGACCTGTGCGGAGTTGCGCCGCCTGCTCGCGGCCGAAGGCGCCCTCGCGCGGACGGACGTGACGGCGTGAGCGCTCTGGCGCGCAAGGTCCTCGGCTACGCCGGGGCGATTGCGGCGCTTCTCGCCAGCTGGCAGGCGATCGCGTGGGCCGTCGGCTCCCCGGCGCTGCCGGGACCGCTGCCGGCGCTGTCGGACTTCGTGCGGCTGTCGGTCTCGTCGCTGTTGCCGCACCTGCTCATCAGCGGGTGGCGGGTCCTCGCGTCGATGGTCGTCGGGACCGCGCTAGCCGTCCCGCTCGGGCTCGTGCTCGGCCGGTCGCCGCGTGCGGACGCCTTCGCGGCGCCGATCGTCTTCCTGAGCTACCCCGTGCCGAAGATCGTCTTCCTCCCCGTGCTGCTCGTGCTTCTCGGCATCGGCGACGCGTCGAAGATCGCGTTGATCACGCTGATCGTCTTCTTCCAGATCCTCGTCACGGCCCGTGACGCCGCGAGGGCGATCCCCGCGGCGTCGGTGCTATCGGTGCGCTCGCTCGGTGCGACGCGGGCGCAGGTATTCCGCCACGTTGTCTTCCCGGCCGCGCTGCCCGAGGTCTTCACCGCGTTGCGCATCGGCACGGGGACGGCGGTCGCGGTGCTGTTCTTCTCGGAGTCGGTCGCGGGCACGTCGGGCTTGGGCTACTACATCATGGACGCGTGGAGCCGCATCGCTTACAGCGAGATGTTCGCGGGCATCCTCGCGATGGCGCTGCTCGGCGTCGTGCTCTACGAGATGCTCGAGGCCGCGGAGTCGCGCCTGTGCCGATGGACGAGAGCCGGGCGCTAGGGACCGGCGGACGCGCAAGGCCGGCTCACGGGCAAGACGCCAGGCGCCGCAGGTGCTCGAGCGGTACAATCAGCAAGCTCGCTCGGGGGGATCGTGGCGTCCACGTAGTCTAGCCGACGTGGGACCCGGGGCGATCCACAAGACGGACTCGGGAGGAACATGCGCAGCAGCGGCCCAGTACGCGCGGGTGAACAAGTAAGGACCGCGCTTTTGTTGGCTGCCGGCGCGGGAAGCCGACTTTCTCCACTGACGGATTCAACCGCGAAGTGCCTTGTCGGTGTGAGCGTGATCCCCATTCTCGAGCGGTTGATCCGTTGCTTGAACGCCTACGGGTTCTCGCGCCTGGTCATCGTGGTCGGACATGAGGCGGACGCGATACAGGACTACCTTGGCGATCACTCGGGCGACATGGAGATCAGCTACGTCGTCAGCCCGCTCTACAAGACCACCAACAACATCTACTCCCTGTGGCTCGCCAGGAAAGAGATCGACGAGCCTTTCCTGCTGGTCGAGAGCGATGTCGTGTTCGACGAGTCGTTGCTCGAGGAGATGCTGCAGCCCGATCGGATCGCCATTTCCAAGCGGCTGCCATGGATGAACGGAACGACGGTCACGATCGACGAGGAGGGCCGCGTCAGCGCCTTCTACCTCGGCGCACTCAGCTGTGCTGACGCCGCGCACTTAAAGACGGTCAACATCTACAGCTTGTCACGCGATACGTGGAGGGCGGTCTGCGACCGACTCGATCGGCGCATCGCGGCCGGGCAAACGGGCGAGTACTACGAGTCCGTGTTCGCGGAGATGGTCGCCGACGGCAGCTTAGCGCTCGAGCCGGTGTTCTTCCCTGCCGAACGATGGTATGAGATCGACACGTTGGCCGATCTGGTGGCGGCTGAGCTCGTCTTCCCCAGACACTCCCTCGCCATAAGTGACTCGAAGCCGGTCTCTGGTCATCGCCGGGGCGGCAGAGCGGGGCGGGACTCGGCGCCGCAGGTTCGCGCCGCAAGAGAACTGGAGTACAAGGCACTCACATCGGAGCACGGCGGCTACTGGCGTCACGGCTTCGTCGACCATGCCTACTTGTACAACCTGTACTTCCCGCCGGAGTCGCTCTTCGAGCAACTCGGCAGGCAGATCCGTCAGCTGGTGTTGAACTACCCCGTCGCCCAGGACGTTCTAGCGGGGCTCGTGGGTGATCTGATCGGTCAACCCGCCAAGAGGATCGCGGTCGGCAACGGTGCCGCTGAGATCATCAAGATCATCTCCGGGCACCTCGCCGGTAGGCTCATCATCGCGGCTCCTTCGTTCAACGAGTACGCCAACGCGGCGCCTGCGGGACACGTCGTCGAGTTCGCCCTCGAGGCCCCCTCGTTCCAGCTCGACGTCGACAAGTTCGCCGCGGAGGCTATCGGCTGCAAAGCTGACTTCGCGGTCGTGGTGACGCCCAACAACCCGACCTCGCTGCTCGTGCCCAAGGGCGATCTAGTCCGCCTGGTGGGCCTTCTCGCCGAACACGACTGCACGCTCGTCGTGGACGAGTCATTCATCGACTTCGCCCAGGAAGGTTCTCGGGCATCCCTTGAGGCGGAGGTCGCTCGGTACCAGAACTTGGCGATCCTCAAGAGCATGAGCAAGGCATACGGCATCTGCGGGTTGAGGCTCGGCTATCTGCTCACCGCGAGCGAGACCCTTGTCCAGCGGGTTCGTGAGGGCTTGCCCATCTGGAACATCAACGGTTTCGCCGAGGCGTTCCTTCGTCTTGCTCCCCGCTATCGGCAGGAGTTCGCCGCCAGCTGTGACCAGGTGCGTGCTGATAGAGATGCGTTCTACGAGGATCTCAGTGGGATACCGGGGCTCTCCGTCTATCGGCCCGAAGCCAACTTCATCTTCTGCCGCCTTCCAGACGATGCTCCGTCCGGACCGGAGGTCACGCGCAGGCTGTTCGTCGAGGACAACATCTACATCAAGCACTGCCAGGCCAAGACCATGCCCGAGTCAAGCCGGTACATCCGCATCGCCAGCCGCACGAGGCGCGAGAACCAGGTCGTGGCCGATGCGCTTCGGCGAGTCGTCGGGCCGAAGGAAGCACGATGAGCGTGTCGCGCCGGCCGGTCGCTCCGCGACCGATGCTTTGGTTTGCGCGTGACTTGCCCAACGTGTGCTCGCTCGCAGGGCTCTTGTCGGCGGTGCTCGGGGTCTACTTCGCGATCCGCGGCGTCTTCCCGGCAGTGATGATCGCCCTGCTGTGGGCGGTAGTCTTCGACTGGAGCGATGGCCTCATCGCGCGGCGGATGAAAGGACGGACGGAGGATCAGCGTGCGTTCGGGGGGCAGCTGGACTCGCTGATCGACGTCGTCAGCTTCAGCATCGCACCTGCGGTGGTGTTGCTGAGCGTCGGGCGCTTCAGCCCCTGGTTCGTCCCGGGCGCCTTCGTGATCGTCGCCACGGGGGTCATCCGGCTGAGCTACTTCAACGTCTTCGGGCTGGTCGATGAGTCGACCTACCGTGGGTTGGCGCTCGACAACAACGTCATCATCCTGGCGCTTCTCTTTGTCTTCCGACACGCTGTGAGTGCCCCGGTGTTCATCATCGTCCTTTACGTCGCCCTGATGGCACTGGCCGCCCTCAACGTGGCTTCGATCCACACGCCCAAGCTCGGCGACAGGTGGTACTACGCCGTCGTACTGTATGTGCTCTGCCTGAGCGCGATCTTTGGATGGCAGCTGCTATCCGGCTGAGTGAACCGACTGAAACTGATAGCGAAGGTCGCCCAGGGCACGATACCCAAGGCGACCTGCTGTTTCTATGGTGCCCCCGGCGCGAATCGAACGCGCGACACCAGGTTCCGTAGCACATACGTAGCAGCGACCAGTACGGGGCGGAGTCTCCCTCGGTGGCCGCCCAGTGTATCGCGCAGAGACTACCCGGGAGCGGCGACGGGGTCGATACCTTCGGGCGACGGCGTCACGGTCGGCAGCGTCAGCGTGAACACCGAACCGACTCCCGGCTCGCTCTCTACCCGCAGCCCGCCACCCAGCAGGGTCGCGTAGTCCTGCGAGAGCTTGAGTCCCAGGCCAGTGCCGCCGGGTCTGGTCTTCTCGGGTTTCTCGATCTGGATGAATGCCTCGAAGATCCGCCGGAGGTCTTCGCACTCTATCCCGCATCCGGTGTCCGAGACCACGAACGAGAACTCCCCGTTCGGCCCCGTTCGCACGTTCATCTCGATGCGACCGGTGTCGGTGAACTTGATCGCGTTTCCCACAAGGTTGAACAGGATCTGGCGCACCTTGCTTGCGTCGGAGCGCAAGACCCCTATCGTACCCTGGGTGTCGACGGCCAGTTCCAGCCCCTTGCTCGTCGCCAGAGGCCGGACGGAGTCGGCCACCGCGTGAACGAGTGCCGCGGCATCGATGGGCTCTACGTGGATGTTCGCCTTACCGGCCTCCACCTTGGCCAGGTCCAGCACGTCGTTGATGAGCTCCAGCAGGTGTTTGCCCGAGGCGCTGATCATGCCGAGCTGGGTGCGCTGCTCGTCGGTGAGAGGGCCGGCCAGACCCTGACCCAGTACACCGGAGAAACCGATGATCGAGTTCAGCGGTGTCCTCAGCTCGTGGCTCATGCTCGACAGGAACGTGCTCTTGGCCTCGGTCGCCTCCCGCAGCGCGGTGTTGAGCGCGGCGAGCTGCTCGTTGGCGGCGGTGAGGTCGGCCGTGCGTTCCGCAACGAGATCCTCGAGATGCCGCTTGTGGGCCTCGAGTTCCGTCTCCACGCGCTTGCGTTCGGTGATGTCGTGAACGGTTCCCACGGATCGAATCGGGTTGCCCTCCTTGTCGTATGTGGTCTCACACTCCTCATGCACGTACCTGACCCGACCGCTAGGGAAGAGCAGGCGATGATCGAGGGCATAAGGGGTCCCGGTCTTGACAGAGTCGGCGTAAGCAGAATCGACCGCGTCCCGGTCCTCGGGGTGAATGGCACCGAGAAAGGCCTCGTAAGAGGCATCGAACTTCGTGGGATCGACCTCGAACATCCGGTAGATCTCGTCAGACCAGACGAGAACGTTGTTGACGATATCCAGTTCCCAGCTGCCGACATGGGCGATGCGCTGGGCCTCATTGAGACGGGCAGTGGTCTCCTTCAGGGCACGGTCTGCGAGAGCGCTCTCCATCTCCGCCCGCTTGCGCTCGGTGACATCGCACGCGGCCGCGAACACGCCCTGGAGCTCTCCCGCCTCGTTTCGATAGACGGAGGCGTTGTACTCGACGTCCATCACCGACCCGGAGACGTTTCTGAGGGCGAGAGGATAGTCTCGTACGAGGCCCTCCTTGAGGACGCGCTCGTAGCCCGCTCGCGCTCTGTCGGGGTCGGTGAAGTAGTCCGCGAAGTCGGTTCCGATGAGGCGATCGCGCGGGATGCCGGTGGCTTCCTCGGTGGCCTTGTTGACGTCGGTGATCTTGCCCTCGGGGCTGATCGTGACGAGCGGGTTGATGGTCGTCTCGATGAGGCTGCGGGCGTAGCGGGCAGCCTCGCGGGCGCGTTCCTCCGCATCCGCTCGCCTACGCCTCACCCTCAGGGCCTCGACCCCATAGGCGAGGTTGCCCGCGAGCTCGGACAACAGCGACTTCTCCTTGGCATCGAATGCGTCCGGCCGTTCGGCGTAGATCGCGATCGCGCCGAAGGCCGTGCCATCGGAGTCGAACAGGGGCAGGCTGATGCTCGACCGGTAGCCCTGGCGCATCGCTTCGGTTCTCCAGGGGGCGAATCTCGGGTCGTGCTCTATGTCCCGCGCAACGATCGGCTTTCGTTCGCGGATGCTCCTGCCCGACGGCCCTTGGCCGGTCGGTCCCGTCCCCCAGCTCACACTGATGTGCTCGAGGTAGTCCGCACCGGCCCCCGCCCAGGCGACCGGCCGGATGGATTTCTCCTCGTCATGCTCGACGAAGCCCACCCAGGCCATCCGATAGCCTCCGGTCTCCACCGCGACTGCGCATATGTCGTGCAGCAACTGCTTTTCGTCGGTGGCGTGCATCAGCGTCTGGTTCGACTTGCTCAGGGTCTCTATCACGCGCGTACGTTCCAGGACCTTCGCTTCGAGTCGCCTCTTGGACTTCCGCAGTTCCTTCTCCGCCTTCTTGCGCTGGCCGATCTCCTCGGTAAGGCGCGAGTTCGTTGCGTTCAACTCGTCGTATGCCTGGCTCAGCCGGGTGTAGTTGTGGAGCTCGTTCTTGAGCACCAGCGCGGCATAGCCGAAGAACGCGCGCAGCTGCTCCTGGACTTCGCGCGCGGGCATCAGCACGTCCTCCGCCTTGAGAACGCCGAGGACGTCCTCGCCCACGATCAGCGGGACCGCCATCGCATACGCCTGTGTGGACCCAGGCGTCAGCATCTTCACGTCTCGGGAATCATGCGCCGTCTCTACGGGCCGTCCCGTTTCGAAGGCCTCTCTCCCCAGATCGTCATCGATGGTGTCCGTCGTCCGAGTCTTGCCGTGGGCGTCCACGGACCTGAACTCGCGATCCATCCGGTAGGAGATGACGACGTTCGACCCACCGATCATGTCGCAGATCAGCCGCGCCATGCTCTCGAGCGCGTTCTCAGAGCCCGGCGTCCTACCCGATTCGGCGATGAGGTCGTACGCCCGCCGGGGAGGCGTCTTCTCAGAGGCCAGCCTCTCTGCGCGCTTACGCAGCCCCTCGAGCTCATTTCGTGAGACGCCGAGCGTATCGGGCATCGCGCTCACCCCGCTCGCCGGACGATCGGCCGCGCCTTTCGCGGGAGGAGCATCGGCACGGTTCCTGCCTTCTACGACAGTACTGTGTGCCGGTCCGGATGCTAGCCGACGCGACAGGCTGTTTCCTTATTCCCTGTTTCAGGTATCGCGACGCGAAGTACGGGTATGCGGAACGGACGGGCGGCGTCTCACGAGTGGGAATGTCCATCGCTCACGAAGACGAAGGTCGCCCAGGGCACGATACCCAAGGCGACCTGCTGTTCCTTATGGTGCCCCCGGCGCGAATCGAACGCGCGACACCAGGTTTAGGAATGCCTCTCGCGTGCTTACGCCGAGTGCAGTCTGGTTGCGTCAAGTTGCTTTCTCCGCAGGTCAGGACTGGTGACAACCGAGAACCCTGTTGCGTTCCGTGACGTGAAATCACGCCGTGTGACGTGCTGTTATCTCAAGTACTTGTGCCAGATTTCGGGCAAGTGGCGGCGGCGGGAACCGCACGACGAGAGGAGCGAATCGGGTTGATTCCCGGGTTGGGCCTCAGCACTACCCGTTCTTCGCCGCCGCCGCCTTCTTGATGAGCCGTGCAGTCTCTCCACCCTGGACTTCCGGACGGAACACGTCCTCGACAAGGATGGTGGCGAGTTCGTCGAGTCCAAGCCGATAGCCGGTTGAGGAGCGCATCTCCGAACGGAGCTTTGTGAGCATGGGAACCCCGAGGAGGACCTTGGCGACGCTGAAACCGCACAGAGCGGCCTTCTTGTCGTAGTACCCCTGCAGCTCGTTCTTGCGCTGGGCCTCAGCGCTGAGCAGATAGAGCAAATCCGACTTGGCCTTCGGCTTCATCTCATCGTCAGAGAGGGAGACCTCAAACACGATGTCTTGCGTAATCGGCTTTCCGAAGACGACACGGTACAGATTCCAGTCGTCGCCGTTGGTGAGAATGACCCAGTCGATGCCTTCGTTGGCAGCGTAGGTGACCGCCTGGTACACGTGCTTGGTGCTGAGCTTGGTGCCGATGGCCTTCACCTCGATGACGGCGAGGTACTCCCCGTCGTTCTTGAGACAGAAGTCCGCGTACGTGCCTTTGATCCGGTACTCGCCGGTGAGGTTGGTGAACGGATCCCAGCCTAGGAGGTCCGCAATCACGGACGACACGATCATGCGTGTGTCGGATTCGTTTGCGTTCGCCGCGCGAGCCCGGTCCACTATCCCGCGGAACTTCCTCAGTCCCCTTGAGATGCGCTCCTTGGCCTTGTCCTGGTAGACGGCCATCCGATGCTCCCTTCAGTTGACGACGCTCCCGTACGTGCTCCAGACCAGAATCAGGTTGAGGCGCCTGCTAGACCGGAGACTACTTGGCGGCGAGTGTGATGAGGAGGACTAAGATGTAGAGCGGCAGGCTGATCAGAAGGTTGGCCACTAGTGCGTGACCGAAGACGGCGAATGCTCTGGTCATGAAGTCGTTGGAGAGCAGGTCCGTGCGGGGCAAGCTCGCTGCCTGCTTCGGCGTGCGGGCGTTGCCTAGCGCGCGAACTTCGTGACGCAACTGCTCGATGAGCGGCACCAAATCAGCTGCTGCCATTGGAGGCACCTCGTGTCCACACTTGTCGCAGAACTTGGCGTCAACCCCAACTACCGAAGAGCACTCCGGGCACCGACGCTTCAGGACGCCGGTATCGTCGCCTGTGGCGGGACGCTCGACTTCCGGTTGAATGCCAGAGGGCGAGGCGGGTGCAGGGGTCCCGGAGACGGCCGAACTGAACCACTGGAAGCCTGCCGCATTCGCAAAGTCGCCTCGCAGATCGACCGCCAACCTCGAGACCGGCAGGCCAGACAGCTCCATGTGCTCAACAAGTCGCTGGAACGCGGTGCGAAACTCCCGTAGGCGGAGTTCTCGGTCGTCTAGATTGTAGAAGTCGTCTTCGCCGTCGACCCAGATCACATACGCACGCTGCACGGCCTCGAGGTACGGTTGAGCGCTTCCCTCGAGTTCCAACTGGAAGTGCCGAGACGTGCTCATGAGCCCCCCCGGTCTCTCGGTCCAACGTTGATGCGCGTAACCCGCAAACCAAGGCCTGCACTCTGCCTTGGTGAGAGCGTAGCTCTCAGGGCCTCGGTTTGTCGCGGTTGACGCGCTTGATAGGCCCGAGCAACCCGCTCACACGTGGCGAGTCTGACGACACCGAGGGAAGTTGGTGCACCCGTAGAACCGCTCTCCCTGCCTCTCGCCGTGCCGTGCTGTGCGAAGCACCATTGCGACACCGCAGGCGGGGCAGAGCGGCGGTGACGTCGTGGTCACCGGATCGGGAATCTGCACGGAGGGTTGCGAGGCGAGTGTCGATGCCGAAGCCGTCGTCATCGCAGGCGTAGCGACGGGCACCCTCAAGTTGAGCGGCCATAACAGAGACGGCAATCCCATCCTTGTTGTCGCGTCCGCAAGCAAGTGAGAAGTCCAGCCCCATGCGAAAGCGATCGTCCACCACAGGGGCGCGTGGAAGACGGCGAGGCCGATCGCGACAACGATGCTGGCGATAGCACCGAAGGCAATCGAGTGAACTGGCCCTCTATGCCCGAAGACCGCGGCGGCAACCAGCGAAAGGATTAGGAGGAGCGCGCCGACCCAAACGGCAATCCATGCGGCCGAGAAGTAGCCGGGTCCAAGTGCCGAAAGATCTAACACCTGCGGCCCAGTCTGCTTCCTCTGCCACGCGGCGACGGCCAGAAACCCGCCGCCGTATCCGCACAGTGTCGCGGGGATCGAGAAGCTCGCGAGCGACCACGGGTGGTCGAGGTCGGGTGCCAAGCCGCCGGCGGCAGCTACCGCCGCCGCGGTGACCATGGACACCGGTGGGATGTCCATACCGGCCTGCTGTAGTCCCCAACATGCTGCCCATGCCGAGACTCCGGCGATGGCCATGTGCTGCTGCCCTCTCACGGTACTCCCCCGGTTGGCTGCGCTGCCGACAGACTAGCGCGCGGTCCTGACATCCCCGCAACAACGACCCCGTGGTGCGCTCTGGGCCTAGTCACTATGAGATGGCCGGTCCGATCCGTGTATACGTGGATCGTCCGCGGGAATTCGGCCCGCGGCGCCGACAGACGGAGGGACCGGCCATGGACCAGCTTACCCACATCGGGCTCGACGTGCA